>CAKTCH010000154.1 GCA_934538895.1 uncultured Alphaproteobacteria bacterium | reverse complement strand
CGTCAAGACATGCCGGAATCCGTGAACGAGAATGAAATTCCCGACACCACTCCGAAAGACGCGGAAACCGCCGCGCCTGTCCTCAGCACGGAAGAGCGCAGCACTGTTAAAACGCAAGCCAAAAGCACGTTCGAAATTACCGCGCGCAAGCTGGAAAATATCCAGATGCAATCTCCGGCGGCGGCGCCCGCGCTTTCCGTGCGCACGGGCCTGAAAACCCTGCGTATCCAGAGCATCAGTGATGCGGAAGACAAAGCGCCACAGGAAGACGATAACAATAAGGCAGACGTACTGAAGGCGGAGCAACGCACGCACGCCAATACTCAGCCGGAAGCCGCGACCTTCGATCAGGATAACGAGCCCGTTTTGATGCTGGCCCCTCTGAATCGCCCTGAATTCAAGCGCCCGCTATGGCATAAAGCCCTGTCATGGGCAGGCGCGGCATTCTCCGCCGGCTGGGTGCTGTATTGCGTCGTTTATGCGCTGGCCGCTTACGGTGTGGCGGGCCTTGTGAGCGCGGGCCCGATCCAGCTGGGCGGCCTTTTGGCCGCGATGCTGGCACCCGTGGCCTTGTTCTGGATGATGCTGAGCCATTTTCAGCGCGGCGCGGATATCAACCGCTATGCCGGGGAATTGCGCCATGAGCTTCAGGCGATCATTTTTCCGTCGGAAGAGCGCGCGCAGCGCGTAAATGCCGATATCGAGCAACTCTGCCGTCAGGCCGCCGAGCTGTCCGCGTCCTCCCGCACGGTCATTCGCGCCATCACGCGCGCCCGGCAGGCCCTGCGCGCGGAGATCCGCGATTTCGTCGGTGTGTCCAGGAAAGCCGAATTCCACATCGACCGCCTGGCTGGTAATATCAATGAAAAATCGGAAAAGCTGCTGGCGCTGACAGAGGAATTGGAGCAGCGCACCGCCAACATCGGCGCCAAAACAACCGAAGGCGCCGAAGCGTGGGAAAAAGCCACCACGACCATCAAAGACCGCGCTTCCGAAATGGAAACCGCACTGAGCCGTGGCGCCGACAAGATCCTCGAAGCCGCGGACAAGGCGGACGAGCGTACCAAAAACATCGAGTCCAACCTTACCAGCAGCTATGACGGCCTGAACGAAGCCGTTGGCCGCGTCACGGAACGCCTGCAAACGGTCGTGGGCGAATTCGACAAGCACACGCAAGGGCTGTCCGAAGCCGTGGTGCGCGTCTCCACCGAAACCACGCGCCTTGCCGGTACCATCGAGGAACAGATCAAGGGGCTTGAAGGCGTCACCGAAAAAACGCTGGAAGCCATGTCTGAATCCAGCAAGACTATTCAGGATCATCGTCAGGCGCTCGACCTCGGCGCGCAAAGCGTCACTGCACAGGCCGAAAAAATTGCCGAAACCATAAATAATGCGCTTGATAATCTGGGCGGCGCCGCCAGCCAGATCGTCGAACGCACGGAAGGCATAGAGACGCGTTTGCAGACGCAAGGCGACAAGCTGCGCGAGACGGCGAGCACGCTGGAAAAACAGGCCGAAGTGATCGAAAATGTCGGCAATTCGACATCGAACAAGCTGACCGAAGCCATGAGCGTGGCCCTGAACGGCGCTGAATCTATCAGCTCTGCCGTTCGCCGCGCTATCGAGCAACTGGAAAAAGCGACACTGACCGCGAAAGAACAGGCGGAATCGCTCATTACCTCCACCCGCGAAAACATCGATCAACTCAACAGCGCGGGCGAGGGCAATATCGAACATATCCGCTCTATCGTTGAAATGCTGGAAAGCAGCCGCGAGCAGATCGAAACAGCGTCGAAACTGGCAGACGAGCAGGTGACGAAACTGTCGGAATCGGTTGAAACGCAATCGACGCGCATCAACCTTTCGACCGCGGCGATCATCGAGCGTATCGATCTCGTGCAATCGGCTTTGTCGCAACCGCTGAAAGAAATGTCCGCCGCCGTCAGCGAAGCCGACAACAAGCACCAGCAGATCGAGGAAACGCTGCGCCGCCGCGTTACCGATCTGAACGAAGCCAGCGACAAGGCCCGCGATTCCGCCGAGCATATCCGTACCATCCTGCGTGGCCAGGCCCAGGAGATTTCGACCATGGCAGGCCAGATCGCCGGTCACTCGCGTACGATTACGGATCAATTGACCCAGCAGAATGCGGCGCTTAAGAACGAAGTGACGACCTCGCTCGACAGTATCGGGAAGGTACGCGATTCCCTGGAGGAGCAAACCAGACGCCTGTCCGACATATCCGAAAAAGCCGTGCTGGATGTCAGTATCCTCGATGGCAAGATCAATGTAAGCTGCCTTGAAGTCAGCAGCGCGAGCGAGAAAGCCATTGGCGATCTCAGCCGACTCGATGTCGATTTCGACGTCAAGAGCACGCGCCTGAAAGACCGCGCCGATGCCGCGACGGATTCTATCCGCACCGTCATGAACGCGCTGGAGGAATCCGCTGCCGGTTTTGAACCCGTCCTGACGCAGGCCATGGAACGCGCCACCGAAACGCAGGCCAAATTCGAAGCGCTGCATGAGAACTACGATACGTCGGCCCGTACCAACCTCGACCGCCTGCGTGAAATAGGCATCGTTTTCGATGAGCGCCTGAATGCCCTGCGTTCCGGTGCGGATCAGGCTTCGACGATCCTGCGCAGCTCCAGCGAAAATCTGCAATCCCGCGTGGAGGATATCGAGCGCGCGGCTACGTCGGCCAGTGGCAAGATGCGCGAGATCGAATCTTCTCTCGAAGACCAGTCTTCCGACATTCACCTGATGACCGATCAGGCGTTGATCAAAATCGAGAACGTCCAGAAAGCCGTGAACGAGCAGTTCCACGAGATGTCCGAGTCCGTGGGGCAGGCGGTCGCCCGCTTGCAGGATGTCGGCGGCGCCCTTGGCAAGTCGGCCAGCCAGATCGACGAAACGGCGGAGCAAATCGTACGCCGCTTCGATCAGGCGGGCGCCAGAGCACGCGACGAGAGCGAGAGCCTGAATATGGCCGCCGCCAAAACCGCGGAGATGACCAATATTCTCGTGGCCAAGGTCAGGGATGAAACCGATACGCTGCTGCGTTCCTCTAAAGATACGCTGATGGAGCTGAAAAAGACTGGCGACGGCTTTGAACTCAAGGCCCGCGAAGTATCCGAACAGATGAGCGCCGCTCTGCGCACATCGCAGAATTACGGTGAGGAACTCAAGCGTCAGGCCCTGCTGGTGGCGGATGCTTCCGTCGATGCCGGCGACCAGATCAGCAAGGTGGTATCCGATTTGTCATCCCGCCTTGACGATCTCGACGTAACATCGGCCAGGATTGCCGGTGCGGTCGGCAAATCCCGTGAATCGCTGGCGGAAGAATCCGAACGTCTGGTGACGGTGACGTCCGCTGCCGTGCGTGCCGCCGACGAAGCCGCTACGTCGTTTGGCCGCCAGTCGAACGCGCTGTTCAAGGCGGTGCAGGACGCCACATACAACGCCGAAAAAATCCGCAAGGAAGAGGGGCGTGTCCAGCGCGATGCGTTCCTGACGTCGGCCAAGTTCATCATCGAAAGTATGCACTCGCTTTCCGTCGATCTGACGCGCATGATGGATGGCGAAGTGCCCGAGAAAACATGGCGGGCTTTCCAGAAAGGCGATGTGGGAGCCTTTACCCGCCGCCTGACCCAGCTGGGCACCGAATTGCCGATGGAGCGTCTGCGGACGAAGTTTGCCAACGATACGGAATTCCGTACTTACGTTCAGCGCTTCATCCGCCAGTTCGAGGAGTTGTTCGAACAGGCCGTTGCCAACGACCATGGCGATCTGCTGGCCGCGACCTTCGCTTCCAGCGATATCGGCAGCCTCTACATAACGCTTTGTCATGCTGCGGGTCGTGAGCCGAAACTGAGCCGGGAAAACCGCTTAGCCGCCTAGTTACATAACAGGTTTTGCATAAAATATTGTAAAATATGGATAATTTTCGGGAAGGGCGCTTGAGAAAGCGCCCTTTTTGGCTGATAATCTTTTATTGAGGAATTTTTCCTATCCTTTTGAGAGAGGCCATAAATTCGCCAACACGTCGGGGGAAATCAAAATAAATGCCAAAAACTAAATTTTGCCAGGGTATCTCCGATATCTCCGATAGTTATGACGCCTTTATCATCGACCAATGGGGCGTGCTCCATAATGGCGAAAAGGTCTATGAAGGCGTGATCGACTGCCTGAAGGAGCTGAAAGGCCGTAACAAGCACATCATCATCCTTTCCAATTCCGGTAAACGCGCCGAAGAGAATAAAAAGCATATGCAGGAACTGGGTATCGCCCCCAACCTTTACGACGATATCGTTACCTCGGGCGAAATCACATGGAGCGGCCTTGAAAAACAGGATGAAGGTTTTTTCAAGGATATCGGTAAAAAATGCTTCCTGATGAGCCGGGGCGGCGATACATCAATCGTCGATGGGTTGGATATCGAACTGGTCAAGAATATCGAGGATGCGGAATTCCTGCTGATCAGCGGCTCCGATGCGCCACAAAAGAATATGGTCGATTATTATGAACCTATCCTGCGCATAGCCATCCGCCGC
>CAKTCH010000153.1 GCA_934538895.1 uncultured Alphaproteobacteria bacterium | reverse complement strand
TTTCACGGGTCAGAACGGTTCCGGCTTTTTGTACGAGGTCATAGTTCGGCTCTGTTCCGGTCAGGGCTTCCGCCTGTTCCGGTGTGTAGAACCCGACAGTGATATGTGTTTGCGTTCCCGCCAGCGGGATGACCGTTGCGGGTACGTTGCCGGCAGCGCCCACAAATGCACTATGCGTGACGGCATGGTCGTCAAGCGTTGCCTGCGCCAGATAGAACTCACCGCCAACACCAGCCTTCTGAAATTTCTTAATCAGAACATCGGGTGCGCAATTGGACCCTATGCCGAGAATGGCGATGCGGTTCTCCAGCGGATTGCCGCCCGGCAACACGATGTTATATGTCGGCAAAGAGATTTTAGTGCCTTGCAGCTCACGGGATACCGGAGACGTATCGATCAGGGTGCGGCGGGTATTTTCATCAATAATGACTTCGCTGCTGTCTATACGGATGAGCGCCGCATTCAGGAACATATCCGGTGAGGTATGCGGGTACTTGCAAGCGGCGGCGTGCTTGGCTTTGAGTGTTTCACGTTCATCATTTGTCATTGCGAAATTGTAATGACGCCGGCGAGTTATTGCAATAAAAATTATATTTTCCTTCTGGATCAGCCCTTTACTTCATCGTCGGCATGACGAACTCCGCGCCTTCGCGGATGCCCGTGGGCCAGCGCGAGGTTACGGTTTTCAGGTGGGTGTAGAAGCTGACGCCTTCCGGGCCGTGGACGCCGTGCGTGCCGAAGTTTGAATTTTTCCAGCCGCCGAAGCTGTGGAACGCGATGGGCACGGGGATGGGCACGTTCACGCCGACCATGCCGACCTTGATCCGGTTGACGAAGGTGCGGGCGGCGTCGCCGTCGCGGGTGAAGATGGCGGTGCCGTTACCGAATTCGTGGTCGTTGATTATTTTTACGGCCTGGTCGAACGTGTCCGCGCGCATGACCGCGAGGACGGGGCCGAAGATTTCTTCCTTGTAAATGCGCATGTCGGGTTTGACGTGATCGAACAGGCAGCCGCCCATATAGAAACCGTTCTCGTAACCTTGATGACTTGGTTTATAGGCGCGGCCATCGACGACCAGTTTCGCGCCTTCTTTTTCGCCGATATCGACATAGGAAAGGACTTTCTCCCTGTGCTGGCGTGTGACCAGCGGGCCCATTTCGGACCGGGCGTCCGTGCCGGGGCCGATTTTCAGGGCTTCGACGCGCGGTTTTAATGTGGCCATCAATCTATCGCCGACATCGCCCACGGCCACCGCAACGGAAATAGCCATGCAACGTTCGCCGGCGGAGCCGTAAGCCGCGCCGATCAGGGTATCGATGACCTGATCGAGATCGGCATCCGGCATGACGACCATATGGTTTTTCGCGCCTGCCAGGGCCTGCACGCGTTTGCCGTGCGCGGCGGCGGTGGCGTAGATATATTGCGCAATGGGGGTGGAGCCGACGAAGCTGACGGCCTGTACGCGCGGGTCGGTGAGGAGGGTATCGACCGCTTCCTTGTCGCCGTGAACGACGTTCAGCACGCCGTCGGGCAGCCCTGCCTGCCTGAACAGATCGGCGATCAGCACCGATGCGGAGGGATCGCGTTCGGAGGGTTTCCAGACGAATGTGTTGCCGCAGGCGATGGCGATCGGGAACATCCACATGCCGACCATCATCGGGAAGTTGAACGGGGTAATGCCCGCGCAGACGCCCAGCGACTGACGGATGGAATAGGTGTCGATGCCGCTACCGACATTTTCGGAGTATTCGCCTTTCAGCAAGTGCGGGATGCCGCAGGCGAACTCGACGACTTCGATGCCGCGCGTCACCTCGCCCCGCGCATCGCTCAGCACTTTGCCATGTTCGGCGGTGATGAGGGCGGCGAGGCGGTCGGCGTTCTGATCCAGCAGGTGCTTGAAATTGAACAGGATGCGCGCGCGTTTCAGGGCGGGGGTGGCGGCCCAGGCGGGGTAAGCGGCTTCGGCGGCGGCAATGGCGCTGCGCACTTCATCGGTGCTGGCGAGCGGGACTTTGGCGCTGACCTCGCCGGTGGCGGGGTTGTAGACGTCGCCGCTGCGGCCTTTGCCGCTTTGCAGGGAACCATTGATGAAGTGATGGATTTGTTCAGGGGTGGACATATTGTAGAATCCTTTGAGAAATCAAACTGTTATCATTTTATCATTTACTTAAAAATTAATTAACCGATTTCCTTTATTATGATATTCTTAAAGGTAGGATTATATAAACTTCCGGAGGGGCCGTAAAACGTGAGCAACGCCTTTTTTGAAGAAAATGCCACGCCTGTCATGTCGGATGGCTCCGCGCTGCCTTTATGGCCGCAGAGTGCGGCATCGCAGATGAAAATCGATGTGGCCGTCAATGCCGAAGGCAATGTTCTGGTGCTGCATGACCAGCCTTTTCCGGATTATCTGGAATGGATTGAGTTCGACGTGGACACGGGCGTGCTCACATTCATTACGGCGGAAGGCAAATTGCAGGATCTGGGCATGATCATCCATGCGCCGATGAACAAGCATCTGACACGCGCCAAGAACGTTTGTACTGTTTGCATCCGCGATGGCGAGGTGCGTGATCTGGGCATTGTGCCGTTACTGGTGAGAAGCGGGGTATAATAATGAAGGAAAAGGAACCGTGGAAATTTCCCGATGGTACGCAGCTTTCGCGTACGGCGCTGGAAGCGATAGGGCTGTCGCCTACGAATACTCGCCAGCTTATGCTTCAGATTTATCGGAACCACGACGGAAATATGATGGACAATCCGGCGATCAAGTTGTCGGCGATGTTGCGCGATCAGGAAGTCAAGTCTGATAACGCAGACGAGCAGCAAAAGCAGCAGGAAACGCTGGAACAGCAGGAGCGGCAGCGCACGGCTGCGCATGAAGAAGCTGTTCGCCAGAATGATGCCCGCGCTTACCAGCAGATGACCTATAATGAGAAGAAGGAATTTGAGAAAAATTTGGCTGAGAAGCGGGAAGCCGATGAAAGCGCCAATGCCAATATTTTCGGCGGTATGAAAAGCCTGATGAACTGGGGGTTGGGGCTGGGGCTTACCGTAGGCGCTATCGGCGGTGTTGCTGGCATGGCGGCGCCGACGCTGAATAGTATCGGCGGACCGATGATGCTGGCCAGTAACAATCGCGGCGGCCTGCTGTCCGATTTGCGCGGGGTTATGGGCACCGAGCAGAAGCAGGGGCAGGATATCCTGCTCAAAGGCCCGGGGCAGACAGTTGCTTTTACGCCGGGAACGCCCGAAGCCGTACCGGAGCCGGGTGCGCCGAAGCTGTCGATGGAGCAGCGCCGTCCGGGGATCGGCATGGAGCCTGCCGCTCCGTCACCTTTCGGTATGAATTGATAGTTGCGGCGCAGCATAATCAGGCGTAGCCCTTGAGGGCGAATCTGTTTCCCTTTATAATTATGTATTCAGGAGTTCAGACAGATTTCCCGCCCCTCATACATTTAAAGACAACATGAAAAAGAACCGCCCCGGCAGTCATTCGCATATCGTTCTGACGTCCCATCCGCGCAAGGACAGCGATGTTCCCAAGGTTAATTGGGGCGCGGCGACGCCGGAGGAACGCGGGCCGCTGATCGCCAGCATGGCGGATCATGAATCGTCGAACGTGATCGGTGCTTATGCCGGGGCTTATTCGGTTTACCGCGCGATGGCGGTGGCGACGGGGGTTCTCGACCCGCTGCATGTTCCCGATCTGCACAATACGGCGCCAGCGGAGAAGATCGGCCCGCATCCGCAATGGTTCGATCCGGACAAGATCGTCAGCCTTGATCCGTGGGGGCATATCGCGGGGGAGGTTTTTGAGGAATACCGCAAGAAGGGCATGGATGTGCGCCCGACGATCGCGGTCACCAAAGCGCACATCAACATTCCTGAAATTCACGATGCCATGCGCGCGGGCCGTTTGAAGGCCGATGGAAAAATCCTGAAGGATAACGGTGATGTGCGCGTGACCAAGGCGGCGATCGATCCGGTGTGGTATCTGCCAGGCATTGCCCGGCGCATGGGCGTGGATGAACGCGAACTGCGCCGTTCGTTATTTGAAAATTCAGGCGGCATGTTCCCGGAACTGGTGACGCGCCCCGACCTCAAGACGTTCCT
This sequence comes from uncultured Alphaproteobacteria bacterium, assembly GCA_934538895.1. Taxonomy (GTDB): domain Bacteria; phylum Pseudomonadota; class Alphaproteobacteria; order Micavibrionales; family Micavibrionaceae; genus Micavibrio_C. The sequence goes on along the minus strand of CAKTCH010000153.1, from coordinate 450 downwards.
GCCGCCGATTGGCGGCCATACGCTTTATTTCATGGGCGATGTTGAAACCATTCATGATCCCAACGTGCCGCTGGCCTGCCGCCTGCATGATGAATGTAACGGTTCCGACGTGTTCGGTTCCGATATCTGCACATGCCGTCCGTATCTGTGTCATGGCATTGAGCTTTGCATCGACATGGCGCAGCGGGGCGGTAACGGCCTGATCATCTATAACCGCAAGGAGGGACGCGCGCTGGGTGAAGTGACAAAGTTCCTCGTCTATAATGCCCGCAAGCGTCAGGAAGGCGGGGACAGCGCCGCCAAATATTTCGAGCGCACGGAATGTGTCGCCGGGGTGCAGGATATGCGCTTTCAGGAAATGATGCCGGATATTTTCCATTGGCTGGGCATTACCAAGATCGACCGTTTTGCCTCCATGAGCAACATGAAGCATGACGCGCTGGCCAAGCA
>CAKTCH010000152.1 GCA_934538895.1 uncultured Alphaproteobacteria bacterium | reverse complement strand
GCACGATCGGCGCGCGCGGCCGCACGCGCACCGGCGGGCGGCGGGCGGCCCTGGCGGGAGCCTCGACGCCGGGTTCCGGCGGCGGCACGGGGGCGGGGCGCTGTTTTTCGGGCGGCTTATTCATAGAGATCGAGCCGCCCTTCGGTGAGAATCATCCGCCTTGCATCGACCTGATCCATCAGGCCGAAATCGTGGGTGGCGATCACCACCGCAGTCCCCAATCGATTGAGCTCGAGGAAAAGATTGAGCAGGCGGCGCGCCATCGGCGGATCGACATTGCCGGTCGGCTCGTCGGCGAGCAGGATCTCCGGGCGGTCGATCAGGGCGCGGGCGATGGCGGCGCGTTGCTTTTCCCCGCCAGAGAGCACCGGCGGCAGCACGTTCAGCCGCTCGCCCAGCCCAACCCATCGCAGAAGCTCAAGGACATCGGTGCGGTAGCTCGATTCGTCCTTGCCGCGCACGCGCAGCGGCAGGGCGACGTTCTCGTAGGTCGTCAGGTGATCGAGCAGGCGGAAATCCTGAAAGACGATGCCGACGCGCCGGCGCATCATCGGCAGTTCGCTGCGCGGAACGGCGGTGATATCGCGCCCGAACATGCGGATGATGCCGCGTGTGGGCCGCAGCGAGGTGAAGAGCAGCCTGAGCAACGTCGTCTTGCCGGCACCCGAGGGGCCGGTGAGGAACTGGAAGGAGCGTGCCGGAATGTCGAAGGTGAGGTCGCGGAGGATTTCCGGTCCCATGCCGTATCGCAAGCCGACATTCTCAAAGTGAATCAAGGAATTCTTCCGTCCGTTTTCCGCGCACAGCGCTGCTTCGTATCCGCCGCACTCTTAACCATCAGGGTTGACCGAAGGTTACCATGCTTCTGCGGCTGCGCCGCCACGGGGCACGTTTTCGAAGCATTAACCATTCCCGTTTACGACTGAGGGGGATTCGATTCAATGCGGCCCGGTTCGTGTCGCGTTGAAAACTCGTTCCATGCAGGTGGAGAGCACGAAACCATGGCGACATTTCGATTCCGCAATCAGGCGATTGCCGACTGCGATCTTCTTCCCCCCGAACCTGTGGAACGCAAGGCCGCGCCCCGCAAGCTGCGCGCTTGCGATGTGATCGATGCCGATTTCGTGGAAATGGCCGATCCGCGTCCGCGCGCCCAGCGTTTCCGCTATAACGACAATACACCGCAGCGGAAGAAAACCCCGGCCGCTTCGGCTCTGGAACAGGCTGTCGCGCAGGCCGTGGCGGCCGTTGCCCGCGCCGAACGGAACCTGCGAGACCTTTCGGGCCGGCGTTTCTCCGCCGTCGTCGCGATGTTCGCCGCCGTCTTTTTCCTGCTGGCTGGCGGGCTTGCCGGAATCGCGGGCGCGAGCGCGCCGGGACCGCGTGACGCCAATCCGCTCGATATCAGCCATGTGACGCTGTCCGCCGAGGGGTCCGGCGGGCTTGGTGTGCTGGCGGTGCGCGGTATCATCGAGAATCACGGCGGCGGCCGCGTTGCGGTTCCCGCTATCCGCGCCGATATCCTTTCCGGCGAACGCCTCGTCGCCAGCATCGTCATCGATCCGCCGGTGCAGATGATCTTCAGCGGCCACAGCCGGGGATTTTCGGCGCGGCTGCCGCATCCGGGCGGAAAAGATCCGCAAATCCGGCTTTCCTTCGTGACGGCGGCTGTCGCGCATCCGTGAGGATGTGGTAATCCGGGAAACCAAAAGATAAACCGGAGACAGCTTATGCCAGTCGTTCGCGGAAAGAATATCGAGCCGCTTTTCACCGCAGACATGATCGCCGAGCGCAACCGCCGCATGGCCGATCAGATCGCCGCAGGTCCGACCAAGGATCTGCTCGTCATCGCCGTGCTGAAAGGCTCGTTCATCTTCGCCGCCGACCTGATCCGCGCCCTGCACGATGTCGGGCTGGCGCCGGAGGTGGAGTTCATCACCCTCTCCAGCTACGGCACCGGCACCGTTTCCAAGGGCGTGCGCATCGTCAAGGATATCGATAGCGACGTGCATGGCCGCGATGTGCTGCTGATCGACGATATCCTCGAATCGGGCCGCACGCTGCTGTTCGCCAAGGAACTGCTCTACGAGCGCGGGGCGCGTAATGTTTCCATCGCCGTGCTGCTCGACAAAAGCGTCAAGCGGCAGGAAAAGCTTGAAGCCGATTATGTCGGTTTCGAATGCCCCGATTATTTCGTCGTCGGCTACGGCATGGATGTGGCCTATGCCTTCCGCGAGTTGCCCTTCGTCGGCGTGGTGACCGGCGACGCGGACTGATCCATATCGGAACGGGGAGGCGGTGGCGGTGCATGGCTTGTTAACCATGCGCGCCATCCGGCCCCCCGATGTTTACGGATCGCATACCAAAGTCTGGTGATCTCTGCGCCATCGATACACATGTGATGGAGCAAGCGATGGCCAGAATTCTGATTACGGAAGACGAGGATTCGCTGCGCAGTTTCGTGGCCCGCGCCCTGCGGTTGGATGGCCACGAAACATGGGAAGCCGCCGACGGGGCGGAAGGGCTGGAACGGTTGCAGGAAGGCGGCTTCGACCTCCTGCTTTCGGATATCCGCATGCCCGTGATGGACGGCATCGAACTGGCGCACCGCGCCGCTTCCGCCTTTCCGGGCATGAAAATCCTGCTGATGACCGGCTATGCCGAACAGCGCGAGCGTGCCGACGACCTGATGGAGAAGATCGTCGACGTGGTGGCCAAGCCCTTCGCGCTGCCCGATATCCGCAAGGCCGTGGCGCACGCGCTGGCGGCGTAACAAGACGATGGGGGCGGCCTGCGGGTCGCCCGATGTGCTGACCTTTCGAACCCCCTGGCGACGTTGCATCGCGCGGCTTTTCGGGCCGCTCTTCCTACTTGATATCCAGCAGCCGTTCCAGATAGCGCCGCTCGTAATCCGCGCCGGGCTTGCCGTCGAGGCGGCGGCGGATTTCGTCGAGGATCTCGCGGGCGCGCTGCACGTCGATTTCGTCGGGCACCTTCACCTGCTCGCCGAAATCGGGGCCTTCGGAGCGGCGCATGCGGCCAAGCGGATCGCGGCCGTTGCGATTGCCTTCCGCAGACCCCTGCATTTCGCCGCCCATGCCCTGACCCTGCTGGGCCTGCATCTGGTTCATCATGTCCTGTGCGCCCTTGCGCAACGCTTCCAGCGCCTTGCCCTGACCCTGCACGGCGCGCTCGCCTTCGCCTTCGCCAAGCGCCTTGCCCGCGCCTTTCATCTCACGGCCCGCCTCGCCAAAACCTTCGCCGGGCTGCATGCCGAGTTCCTTCAGGCCCTTCTGCAATTCCTGTAGCTTCTTGCCCAGGCCGTCCTGCCGTTCGCGCAGCTTTTTCAGAGCATCGCGCAATTGCTGCTCGGCCATCTGGTCCGGTCCCTGCGGGCCGCTATTCTGTGGCGGTTGCTGCGGGTCGCCGGGCGGCTGGTCGAGGAACTGGCCGTCCTCGCCGAAATTCGGATCGCCGCTCTGCATGCGGTCACGCAGCGCCTGATCCAGCTTGAAGTTTTCCTCCATCAGCTCATCAACCAATATTAATGAGTCCTGGTCCTGTACTATTGCAATAAGTAATTTCATCGCAAATCCTCCATAATTATTTTCATACAGACGTTAAACACTTCGTCTTCCGTCTGATTTGCATTTATTTTTATTACATTTTCGGGAAACATATTAATCGCTTCCACATACCCATTATACACTAAATTATGAAATAGCAAATACAGGATTATTAAGAAAAGTAAGTTTTGAACTTCTTACTACACAAAGGCAGGGTTATGAAATCACTTGGTTAGCCCGCTTTTTGGGGTGGAAAGAAAAGCATCCCGGAGAGAAGCAAAATTATCTCAATCATGGACAATATCTGGAAGGCTGGTCCTATAATAATAGGGGGGTAGGATCGGGGGCTATTGTGCCACATGCAGAACTTAAGGAAGAGGCTCGTGTCCAAAACTATAATCTCTTTACAATGGATAATAAAGTATTTGCCCCAGCTTTTGCTGTAGTTGGTAAAATTCGAGGGTTTAGCTATAGTTTGCATGGGGGATATATAGTTAGTTCTGGCACATTAGCGAATGAAAGAATGGATAGGTTTTCTCAGTTTTCGACCCGGCTTAGCGGAGGTTTCCCGCTCGTTAAAAATGGGTTGTATGGGAAAATAGATATAGGGTTTGATCACGGCGACCTCTACGGTAATCAGATCGGAGCCAATCTGACAGTTTGTAAAGCGTGGAAATAGGGAGTATAAAAAAATAAAAAAATAAATAAAATTGGATAAGAGAAAAATGAAAAATAAAACTTCACTAACTCCCAGGATTGCCATTATAGGCCTTGGATACGTAGGGCTTCCGTTAGCCGTTGAATTCGCAAAAAAGTATAGGGTGACGGGCTTTGATATTAATGCACCTCGTATAGAGGAATTAAGCAAAGGACACGATAGGACCCTGGAGGTAAGCGATGAGCTTTTGCAATCCGTTTTATTTGTACCTGGCTCAGATGCAGGTCTGCGTTTTGATAATAATCCGCTATCCATTGCCGACAGCAATTATTATATTGTAACTGTTCCAACTCCCGTAGATAAGTAT
>CAKTCH010000151.1 GCA_934538895.1 uncultured Alphaproteobacteria bacterium | reverse complement strand
TGTTAACGGTGCCGTATCTTTTCTTTTTGTCGTATATTTTTTGGCATAATATTATACGGGCGTGAATTTAAAGTGGAAGGGATATGTGATGACCAGCCCTGAAACAGTACCGACAATCGTTTTTCACCACGAAGTCACGAAGGACACAAAGAAACACAAAGAGATTTCAATGTTCCCTGCGCCGCCAGCAATAAGCATTTTATCGGCAGGATGAAAGCGTGTTTATAGCCTGCGGCGCTAGGAATCAGAAGAACTTCGTGTTTCTTTGTGTCCTTCGTGACTTCGTGGTGAAACCCCCTCAACCTACAGCCGCATACAGCGCAACGGCTGCCGCGTTGGATACGTTCAGCGAGGGAATCGGGCCGTCCATGCGGATCTTGACCAGAACATCGCAATGCTCTTTCACCAGATGGCGCAAGCCGGGGCCTTCGGCCCCCAGCACCAGCGCCAGTTTCCCGACCGTGCGCAGGCTGTCAACGGTGTTCTCGCCGCGTTCGTCAAGGCCGGCGACGGTGTAGCCTTCGGCCTGTAGCGCTTCGATGCTGCGCGACAGGTTGGTTTCATAGGCCACCAGCACATGCTCGATCGCGCCGCAGGCCGCTTTCGCCACCACGCCGGTCAGTTCCGGCGCATGGCGGCGCTGCATGACGACGCCGTCCCCGCCCAGCGCGCAGACGCTGCGGATGATCGCGCCGACATTATGCGGGTCGGTCACCTGGTCGAGGATCACCACAATCGAACGTTCCTTGCCCGCGCCGCGGTTGATAATGTCCTGAATGAAGGCTTCTTCCGGCTCGGCGGCGGTAATCGCCAGACCCTGATGCACGGCGTCGCGTGGCAGGTGCTTGTCCAGATCCTCGCGGCCCACCAGCGTCGGTTCCGGGCGGTGAATGCCGGCGGCGCGCGCTTCCTCGATCACGGGCTGGAACAGTTTCAGTTCTTCCGGCGAGGTATAAAGCGCGCTGATCGTGCGGGCGGGGTTCAGCCATGCGGCCCTGACGGCGTGCTGGCCCCAGACATTGGCCTGAATGCGCACGCGGGGCGTCGATGTGCCGCCGCTTAGTGTCTCGGCGCCGATTCTGGGTTTCCGGGCGCGCGGCGCGGCTTCCGGTGCGTCGTCTTCGAAGCGGCCTTTGAAAGGCTTGCGTTCGGGGGCTGCGCGCCTTGGTTTACGCGGCGCGCCCTCTTCGTCACGCATATAGCGCCGGGGCGTGCTCTGGCGTTCGCCGCCGCGATCATCGCGACCGGGGCGCCGCGGCTTGTCGTCGCGGGCTTTGTAATTGCGCCGGGGCTGGTCTTCGTCATAGGAGTGGCGCGGTCTTTCCTCGCGCTCGCCATAAGAGCGTCTGGGTTTATCATCACCGTAGGAACGGCGTGCCGGGCGTTCGTCACGCGCGCCGCGCGCCGGGGGCCTTGCCGCGCGGTCTTCCCGGTCCTGCCTGGGGCGGTCTGATGCGTAAGCGGCCCGTTTCGGGCGTTCGGCGCGGTTTTCCGTGCGGCTGCCGGAACGGCCCCCGGCACGACCGGCGGCGGGCTTGCCGCCCCGTGCGCCTTTAGATCCGCCTTTATTGCCAAAATCGCGTGCCATGGGGGCTCCGTTTCGTATTGTTTTACAGAAATTATGCGCCCGGACAATACTCGCACTTGACAGATAAAGCAAAAACCTTTTTGTTGTGCGGGCTTAATAGCAGACCACCCCGGTGGGGAGATGGCTGAGCGGTCAAAAGCACCTGACTGTAAATCAGGCGCCTTCGGGCTACGTAGGTTCAAATCCTGCTCTCCCCACCATTTATTTAACAACCCGCCCCGCTTGGCGGGTTTTTAATTGGCAAAAGCCCCAATTCCCGCACGGTTTTCAAATTCGCATGCGTACTGTTAGAGCGTTGGCGTGTGCAAAATTCTCTCTCTTTTCTCGATTTCTCTCACGGCTTTGACCACTAAATCCGTTTTTGGCAATCAGAGAAAAGCCTTGATTTACCAGCGTTTCCTTAAGCACCAGTTTTCACCCTTTCAAATGCATCATGCTGACGCAGCAGATGATGTTTCAAAATTTTTGATTTAGTCCCGTCATTTTTCAGACGGTTTCTGTACCGGCGTGGAAGAGCAACCAAAAATGGGAGTTTTTCCAGATGTACATATCAAGCCGGAACCCTTCCGACATGACCGCGCAGGAGCGAATGGACGAGATTGCCACCTTATTAGCCAGGGCGGTGATGCGCGGCCAAAATACTGAACTAAATCAATATATTGAGAGAAGTTTTGCTGGACTTCAGGGTGGTTCGAAGCATTCATGCGACGACCCGAAACGGTCGGGTTTGAGAACGAAGAAAAAGGCACGCGCATGAAGATTAACGTATTGAAAGAGTATGCCGCGCTGGAAGCGATGACGCCGAAGGAGCTGCTGGTGGAGTGGAAAAAATATTATGACCACCCGCCCAAGAGCCGCACGAACAAGACCTATCTGCTCAATCAGATCATCTATCGCATTCAGGAAATGGCGTATGGCGGATTGACCAAGCGGACGATTGACCGTCTCGAAGCATTGGCCGAAGGCAAGATGGCCAACCAGCGCAAAACCGATCCCAGCCGCCTCGCTGTTGGCACACGCCTCGTGCGCGAGGTCAAAGGTGTCGAGCATCACGTCATGGTGATGGATGACGGTTACGAATACCAAGGCATGAAATACAAATCATTGTCGGGGGTCGCCTTTGCTATCACGGGGACGCGCTGGAACGGGAATTTGTTTTTCGGCCTCACTAATGATGCAGAGAAGCGCCCATACAATAAGGCGCGGAAGGCGGTGGGCGCATGAGCGAGAAGAAAATACTGCGCTGTGCGATTTACACCCGCAAATCCACCGAGGAAGGCCTCGATATGGATTACAACACACTGGATGCCCAGCGCGAGGCTGGTGAGAAGTACATTGAAGCCATGCGTGGCGAAGGCTGGCGCATCATTCCCGACCTTTATGATGATGGCGGCTATTCGGGTGGTAATATGGATCGTCCCGCGCTGAAACGCCTGATTGAGGATATTAAGAGCGGACGCATCGACATTGTGGTCGTTTACAAGGTCGACCGCCTGTCGCGCTCGCTGGCCGACTTTGCCAAGCTGGTGGAGGTTTTTGATGCGCACGATACCAGCTTCGTGTCCGTCACCCAGCATTTCAACACCAAGGATTCCATGGGGCGGCTCACGCTCAATATCCTGCTCAGCTTTGCGCAGTTTGAGCGCGAGGTCACGGGTGAACGCATCCGCGACAAGTTTGCGGCTTCCAAGAAAAAAGGGATGTGGATGGGCGGCCCGCCGCCGCTGGGCTATGATGTGGCCGACCGCAAACTGGTCACCAATCCTATACGATCAATAAAATTGATACTAGTTTTAAATATGATATTACGCCGATTTTGAAACGTAAACTGTCAGATACCTTTCCTGATGGTGCGTTACGATACCCTGCGCTTGGCAAAGGAAAGCTGATCAAAAATTTAATTTATTATGAGCAAAAGGGTGAGCGTAGTGGTCATATTTTCACAAACGCTAATGGGCCTGTTTACTTAATGCTTCAATGCTCTGATGCTTCCTGGCCTAATCCTAATTGCAGTTTTGATACAAGTAATGATTTTCTAGGTCATATGAATTTACACTATCGCTATCCACTAAAATACATCGATCAAGCAGAAGAGATACACCAATTCGTTCTTTCTTACGTTTGAGGGAACTTTCAGATTATCTCAAGGTGCCATTGAGAATCTGGAAGTCCAGGCTGATTTGGCGACAGACGTAGCGGAGTTCTGGCATAATGTCGCGTTATTTATTAGCCGGACAATGGGAGAGACTAATCTCAATCTCCAAGAAATTTCTTGGCTGAATGCTGCCATATACGATAGTTCAAGCGGAACTCTTACTTGGGAATCTGTTCTCGATACGACCTACATCAATTATCTTCCGGGTACGTCAGGTAACGATACCATTCACGGTACCCAGTGGAATGACTCTGTTGCAACGCCCAATACAGCTAACGGAAATGATACGCTCTACGGCCATGAGGGGAATGACTTGCTGTATGGTGACAATGGTAATGATGTACTCATTGGCGGTAGCGGGAATGATATTCTTTATGGCGGATGGGGTGATGATACTTACGTATATGAATCCGGCCATGATGTTATCGTAGATAACACTCCTGGCAGCATAATAGAGTTTGGCACTGGTATTGAAGTTGAAGATGTCACTTTACATGCTGCGAGATCAGATCAGGGCTTTACAGGCCATGTTTATCTGATGATTGATGGCAGGGGGGACTATTTCGCTGCAGCAAAATACTAATGGGTTGCAAATAAAGGATCAGATTTCTGAGTTGCGTTTTGAAGATAGTTCTGTTGTTACCTTCTCAACAATGGATATTCATTACTATGGAACGGAGTGGGCGGATAATCTCTGGTCGGCATGGTTAAATTTCACGGGAACAAACTACCTCTATGGACTAGAGGGCAATGATCTTATTTCTCACGGACGCGACTCCAATGCTGTTATTGATGGCGGAGAAGGTAATGATACCTTGGCAGGCGGCGGCGGGGACGATGTTTATATTGTAAGTTCAGGCGACGATATTATCTACACAGGCTCGGGCGCGGGCGGTCAAGGTCATGATATAGTCAAGCTTAACGGCAGTTATACATTATCAGACGTCCATTT
>CAKTCH010000150.1 GCA_934538895.1 uncultured Alphaproteobacteria bacterium | reverse complement strand
CACCAAACCCGATAGGGAAGAACAGCCGTTCGAGACATGGGATCGTTTGCGCATCTCGCTGGGCGTACCTGACGGCAGCCGCGATATGGAGGTGGAAAAGGCGACCCTGATCGAAAGCCGCATTGAAGCCTTCCAAGGCGTATCCTTCACCAAGGGCTGCTATATCGGGCAGGAAATCACCGCCCGGATGCACAACCGGGGCCTTGCCAAAAAGCACCTGATTCCGGTTAAAGCCGCCGGTACCCCACTGCCCCCGCCGGACACGGATATCCTTACCCCCGATGGCCGGCTGGCCGGAGAAATGCGCTCATCGTGCGGAGATATAGGCATGGCCCTGCTGAAGGATGAAACCCTGGAATCTTTGAAAAGCGGCCCTGTCCAACCCCTCTAAAGAAAAAACTTGCATCATGGCTGGCCTTATGTTTCATTTCCGCATAAGCACAAAAAGAACAGGGAATAAACATGACATCACAATCACCGGGCGCGGCCTTTGAGAAGGCGGCGCGCAAATATGCGGTATGTATTGCTGAAAATTTCATTACCGTCGCCAAAGACACACGGAAAAATTCACTGACCATGACGTCTCTGGCAGCGGCCTGCGCCATCCTGCCTTTCGCCGCAGGACTGGTTTCGCCGTGGCCGCTCGCGCTGATCCTGCCGCCCATCATCATGTATAAAGCGCTAAAGGATACGCATCTCAGGCAAAAACAGATGCAGGATATTTTCAGGGAGGCTCTGGACTCTGCCCCTCAGGAAGTCCGGGGTATCGTATACAGTGAACTGCTGCCGATGGAAAAAACCGTAAAAAGTTTCCGCACCGATGGGATCAAAAGGCAGGATATCCTGCCGCAAAATGAAAAAACCAACAAGCGGGCAATGGAATTAGGCGCATCGGCCTTCATGTTGATGCCCCCCTTCACGACACTGGCCATACCAAGCTTCTTCTACCTGCTGCTGCAAAAGGAAACCCGGAAAACGACGGCCCTGATCGCGGAAGCAAATGCTGTGCTGGAAGCCAACAAGGACGTGCGCCAGGAAACGCGCCAGGAAAAGGAAATACGCCCGCGGCCTTAAGCGATCTTCTGCCCGCTCAGGAACAGGTAAAGCCCGGCCAGAATCAGGAAAACGATCACGATCGCCGCCAGTACCATGTCCTTGGGGCTGAAAAAGTGGTATATATCGAAGGTTCTGTTTTCTTCGTCTGGCTGTGGTCTTTCAGGTTTCCTCATGCTGCCTCTTTTTTGCGGGACGCGCCTTCCGATCCGGATTGAACATTCTTCGCCCTGATGGCCGCCTGTGCCGCCGCCAGCCGCGCGATCGGCACCCGGTAAGGCGAACAGGACACGTAATCCAGACCCGTGCTCTGGCAAAACGCAATAGATGCCGGATCGCCGCCATGTTCGCCACAGATACCAATCTTTAAACCAACATTCGTGCGGCGGCCGCGTTCCACCCCGATATGAATCAACTGTCCAACGCCTTCCGTATCCAGCGACGCGAACGGATCGTGCGTGAATACGCCGTGGCGTATATAATCCGGCAGGAAATGCGCCGCATCGTCCCGGCTCAGGCCCAGCGTGGTCTGCGTCAGGTCGTTGGTACCGAAGCTGAAGAAAGCCGCATCCTCGGCGATCTTGTCGGCGATCAGCGCCGCACGCGGCAGCTCTATCATCGTGCCGACCAGATAGGCGGCCTTTTTGCCCGTCTCCGCGAATACCGCCGCCGCCGTTTTATCAGCGACCGCCTTCATCAGCCTGAATTCAGTCTGCGTCGCCACCAGCGGGATCATGATCTCGGGCGTAACCGATACTTCAATCGCGGCTTCGATGATCGCCCGCACCTGCATCTCGTAGATTTCGGGATAAGTGACGCCCAGACGGCAGCCGCGATGCCCCAGCATCGGGTTCGATTCATGCAGTTCGCCCAGGCGGCGGCGCACACGCGCGGGGTCCAGCCCCGCCAGTTTGGCGAAGGCGGCAATATCCTCGTCGCTCTGCGGCAGGAATTCATGCAGCGGCGGATCGAGCAGGCGGACCGTCACCGGCAGACCTTCCATGATCCTGAACAGTTGCACGAAATCGCCGCGCTGTTCAGGCAGCAGCTTCGCCAATGCCGAACGGCGATTTTCTTCATCGCTGGCAAAAATCATTTCACGCACATGCTGGATGCGCGAAGGCTCGAAGAACATATGCTCGGTCCGGCACAGGCCGATGCCTTCCGCGCCGAAGCCATGCGCCGTTTGCGCGTCCTTCGGCGTTTCGGCGTTGGCGCGCACGCCCATGGTGCGCACCTCGTCCGCCCATTTCATGACGGTGGCGAAATCCCCGGAAAGCTCCGGCTCGATGGTCGGCACGACCCCCGGCATGACCTCGCCCGAACCGCCATCGATCGTAACCATGTCGCCAGCGTTGACGACAACGCTGCCGATCGTCATCTGGCCCCGTTCGTAATCCATGGCGACAGCACCCGCCCCCGCGACGCAGGGGCGGCCCATGCCGCGCGCCACTACCGCCGCGTGCGACGTCATGCCGCCACGGCTGGTCAGTATCCCTTTGGCCGCGTGCATGCCGTGAATGTCTTCGGGGCTGGTTTCACGGCGGCAGAGGACAACCGCCACGCCGTCCTTCGCCTTCGCTTCCGCCTCGTCGGCACTGAAAACCACCATGCCGCTGGCAGCCCCCGGCGATGCCGGCAGCCCCTTGGTCAGGATACGCTTATGCGCCATCGGGTCCAGCGTCGGATGCAAAATCTGGTCGATCGCCGCCGGTTCGATGCGCATCAGCCCCTCTTCCTTGGTAATCAAACCTTCACTCACCATATCGACGGCGATTTTCAGCGCCGCCGCCGTGGTACGCTTGCCTGAACGGGTTTGCAGCATATAAAGCCTGCCGCTTTGCACGGTGAATTCGATATCCTGCATATCGCGGTAATGCTTCTCGAGCGTCGCGCGCACATCGCAAAGCTGCCGGAACACATCCGGCATCACTTCCTCCATCGCGGGCAGCGCGCTTTGCTCTTTCTCCTTGCCCAGTAAGGTCAGCGATTGCGGGGTGCGGATACCCGCTACCACGTCCTCGCCCTGCGCGTTCACCAGATATTCGCCATAGAAATAATTCTCGCCCGTAGACGGATCGCGCGTGAACGCCACGCCCGTGGCGCAATCGTCGCCCATATTGCCGAACACCATGCACTGCACATTGACAGCCGTGCCCCAGCTCTCGGGAATATCATGGATGTTCCGATACGTCACCGCGCGCGGCGTCAGCCATGACGCGAATACCGCGCCGATGGCGCCCCAGAGCTGTTCCTGCACATCCATCGGAAACGGCGTGCCCTGCTCCTTCTGCACCAGCGCCTTGTAATCGCGGACCACGGCTTTCAGCGTCTCCGCCGTAAGATCCGTATCCTGCGTCACGTCCAGATCGCGCTTATGCTGCTCAAGGATATCCTCGAATTCATGATGCGGCACGCCCAGCACCACGTCGCCATACATCTGGATAAAGCGGCGATAGCTGTCATAGGCGAAACGTTCATTGCCGGATTTCTTCGCCAGCCCCTCGACCGTCTCGTCGTTCAGGCCGAGATTAAGAACCGTATCCATCATCCCCGGCATCGACACCCGCGCGCCGGAACGCACGGAGAGCAGCAACGGATTATCCCTGTCGCCGAACGAATGCCCTATCTGCTTCTCCAGCGCGCCGAGCGCCGCCGCGACCTGTTCCTTCAGCGCCGCGGGATAGGTTTTCCCGTTCTGGTAATAATAGGGGCAGACTGCGGTAGTCACGGTAAAGCCCGGCGGCACCGGCAGGCCCAGCGCGGACATCTCCGCCAGATTGGCGCCCTTCCCGCCCAAGAGCTCTTTCATTTTGGCGTTGCCTTCCGTTTTTTCGGCGCCGAAACGATAAACCCATTGCGTGCTCATGCTGAAGAACCTCCTGAAGTTTTATATGTTGTCAGCCTATATCAATTCCGTTGGCGCCCGGCAGGAATACGCCTTTTTCCGCCGCTTATCCCGTACTAGTTGACATCTCATGGAGAGTTTATGTAAAGAAATAGATGTGTTTCATAAAAACTAAAGAGATGAATCTGCACCTCCGCGTTAAAATCCAGCAATAAGGGATATCCGCCATGACAGCACAACTGGTCGCCATCACATTCGACAATGCCACGGAAGATTACCTGCGGCGTGAAATGTCCCGTAACGAAGCCGACCAGATGGCACTGGAACAGATAGGCGATATAGGCAACCTGACCGATAAACCGGTATTGCTGAACAATCTGCCGACGGGTCATTATATGCTCGTCGTCAGCGCCGAACTGGACAAGGATACCGTGACGAAACTGCATCTGCTGAAGACGGATACGAAAGAAGTGATACATACATCCGTACTTGAACTCACGCCGCTGATGAGATCGGCAGTGGAAAACGGCCCCGAGTTCAAGGCTCTCGTATCCACCTTGCTGGATTACGATGAGGAAGATGAGGAAAATTTCAAAGAACGGGAGGAAGCCGAACGGCAAAGCGGCCTGATAACCCTGAGCCGCGCCGCCTGTCTGGAGGGCGCGCTAAGCCCCTATGTCGAGAACGATGCCAAATTCAACGTCGAATTACTGGATATGCTGGATTTCATGACCTATCCGCTGATCACCAAAGGCGTCAACCTGGATATCGACGAAGACGATATCTCGCCCATGA
>CAKTCH010000149.1 GCA_934538895.1 uncultured Alphaproteobacteria bacterium | reverse complement strand
CCTTACCGGCGCCGTTTTCACAACTGGGAGGCTGTTGTATTGCCGTTCTATGCCACGCGGCGTCTTGCCGGCGCTTCGTAGAAATCCTGCGCGTCGATGCCGATATGGCGGATATAGGAAAGCTGCCGCGCCGCCAGCAGCGTGGTCGCCACGCTAGCATGGCCATGCGCCGTCGCGATATTGAACGCGGTCCATCCCTCTTCGTCGCGCGCGTCCACATCGGCGCCGCTCATCACCAGCAGGCGGATTTTCGCGGCATCCCCGTCGCGGGCTGCCTGGCGCAATTGTTCGTTGAGGTCTTCAGTCGTGAATGTCGGCATAATGAAACGTCCTTCTTATTAACTATTTATTAATCCGTAACCGTGGAAATTATTATGAAAAACTAACCTTTTTGTCAAGTTCTTTCTGCCGCTCCCCCGGCCCCAGCCATCCCGGTCCTATACCCGGATAACAGGAAGACCTGCATATTCAAGCAGATGCACGCACCGAACCGGCCTGTACGACGGCATCGCAAATGCGGGAGACGACGTCCTGAACCAGCGCCTCGTCGTCGCCCTCGGCCATCACGCGGATCAGCGGTTCCGTGCCCGAAGCCCGCACCAGCACGCGCCCCGCCTGCCCCAGACGCGCCTCGCCCGCCTTGACCGCCGCCAGCACGCCCGCGTCGTCCAGCGGCTTCAAGCCTTTTTCGAATTTCACGTTCTGCAGCAATTGCGGCAACGGTTTGAACACGTTCAGCACATCGCTGGCCTTTTGCCCGCTCTGCGCGATCACCGCCACCGCCTGCAACGCCGCCAGCAACCCGTCGCCCGTCGCGACGAAATCATCGAAAATGATATGACCCGATTGCTCGCCGCCGATATTGAAGCCTTCCGCTTTCATCTTCTCCATCACGTAACGGTCGCCCACCTGCGTCCGCACCAGCGTCAGCCCCTGCGTTTTCAGATAACGCTCCAGCCCGAGATTCGACATCACCGTCGCGACGACGCTGCGCCCCTTCAGATAACCGTCCTTATGCTTCGCCACCGCCAGCAGCGCCAGCAGCTGGTCGCCGTCGATCTTGTTGCCCTTCTCGTCCACCATAATCAGGCGGTCGGCGTCGCCGTCGAGCGCCACCCCGAGATCGGCCTTGCATTCCACCACCGCCTTTTGCAAAGCATCTGTATGCGTGGCGCCGCATTCCCTGTTGATGTTACGGCCATTCGGGTTCACGCCCAGCGACACCACGTCGGCTTCCAGTTCATAGAACAGCGCGGGCGCGGCCTTGTAAGCCGCCCCGTTGGCGCAATCGACCACGATCTTCATGCCGGAGAACGTCAGCGCCCGCGGCACGCTGCGCTTGATATATTCGATGTAACGGCCGGTCGCGTCGTCGATGCGCGTCGCGCGCCCGACCTTTTCGCCGTCGGGCAGGAACGGGGTCAGGTCCCGGTCGATCAGCGCCTCGATCGCGTGCTCCATGTCGTCCGAAAGCTTGTAGCCGTCGGCCCCGAAAATCTTGATGCCATTATCCTTGCTCAGGTTATGCGACGCCGAGATCATCACGCCGATATCGCAGCGCAAGGTGCGCGTCAGGATCGAAACGCCCGGCGTCGGGATCGGGCCGGTAAACAGCACATCCATGCCCATCGCCTCGAAACCGGCGGCCATCGCCTGTTCCAGCATATAGCAGGAACGGCGCGTATCCTTGCCGATGATCACGCGCTTCTGGTCCAGCCCGCCCTGCGCCTGCCCCAGCGCCACCGCCGTCGCCATCGCGACCTTCAGCGCCATATCCGCCGTCATGGGAAATTTATTGGCCTCGCCGCGAATGCCGTCCGTACCGAAATATTTGCGTGTCATCTCATATGTCCTTGGATGCCCCCAGAATAAAGGCCCCGCGCGGAACGGTCAAGAAAGCCGGATCAATGGCTTAGATGATTTAAAGAGGCGTCTTCACGCCCCGGCGGTTCAAAAACAAAACGGCAGCAACGCAAAGATAAATCAGATATCGCAACGCGGCGCAAAGACCCGCGCCGGCCCCGCGCCTGTCAGCGCCGCGCGCAGGTCGCGCAGATAGCGGGCCAGCATGTCGGGGTCCCGGCACAGCCCCGTGCGGCTGAACTGCCGGTCGCCATCGACGAAAAACTGCATGGTCGGCGTGCCGATCACATTGTTGGCCGCCACGATATTCCTGAAAGGCCCCGTGGTGAAAGCGCGCGGCCCCACGTCCAGGCCCACCACCTTGAAATCCTGCCCCGGTTGTCCGGCCATGTCGGCCAGTTGCGAAAACAGCGTTTTACACGGGCCGCACCATTGCGCATGAAACACCGTAACGGTCACCGCATTCAGCGACTCGCGCTGCGCAAAACGGCTGAACGCCGCCGGATCGTCCGCGCCCGCATAAGCAATAATCTCAGGCTCCCGCGCCTCCGCCCGCGCCACCAGAGGCGCTGCCACCAGAGCTAGAGTGCTGCGGATAAATTGTCGGCGCGAGAGTGCCATGCGTGTATTCCTCCTGAAGGTAAACGGGTCCGGCTCTTTAAACGGCGCTACCATATGTCCGCAATTAAAATTATGTCAATAAAAAACAGGAGCCTTAAGCCCCTGTTTCTCAATATTCCCTGAATAATAAAATCCTTAAGTCCCCTGCGGCACCTCGCCGCCGCCGAAGCCGCCGGTTTTCGGCACGGATGATTTCGGGGCGCTGTCATCGGCGTCGCCGCTGTCTGAAATGCGGATGATCGGCTCGCCGCGCAACAGGCCGCGAATCTCGTCGCCGGTCAGCGTTTCATATTCCAGCAACGCCTTGGCCAGCGCATGAAGCTGGTCGAGATAGGTGGTCAATATCTCCTGAGCCTTGTTATAGGCTTCATCGACGATCAGGCGCACTTCCGCGTCCACCAGCTTCGCGGTTTCATCGGACATGTTCTTGGTCTGCGTCACCGAGTGGCCGAGGAACACTTCCTCCTGATCCGACGCATAACGCAGCGGCCCCAGCTTGTCGGACATGCCCCATTCCGTCACCATCCGGCGCGCCACGTTGGTCGCCATCGAGATATCGCTCGAAGCCCCCGTCGTCACCTTGTCGTAGCCGAAGATGATTTCCTCCGCCAGACGCCCGCCCATCGCCACGGCCAGATCGGCCTTCAGCTTCGCGCGCGTCATCGAAACGCGGTCGCCCTCTGGCAGACGCATCACCATGCCGAGCGCGCGGCCACGGGGAATGATCGTGGCCTTGTGCACCGGGTCTGATTCCTCAAGGTGAACCGCCACCACCGCATGGCCGGCCTCGTGATAGGCCGTCAGTTTTTTCTCGTTGTCGGACATGACCATCGATTTGCGCTCCGCGCCCATCATGACCTTGTCCTTGGCTTCCTCGAAATCTTCCATGCCGACCACGCGCTTGCTGCGCCGCGCCGCCAGCAGCGCGGCTTCGTTGACGAGGTTGGCCAGATCGGCCCCCGAAAAACCGGGCGTGCCGCGCGCGATGATGACCGGATCGACGTTCTTCGCCAGCGGCACTTTCTTCATATGCACCTGAAGGATTTTCTCACGCCCCTTCACGTCCGGCAGCGGCACCACGATCTGACGGTCGAAACGGCCCGGACGCAGCAGCGCCGGATCGAGAACGTCAGGGCGGTTGGTCGCCGCGATAATGATGATGCCTTCATTGGCCTCGAAACCGTCCATCTCGACCAGCAACTGGTTGAGGGTCTGCTCGCGTTCGTCGTTGCCGCCGCCCAGCCCCGCGCCGCGGTGACGGCCCACGGCGTCGATCTCGTCGATGAAGACGATGCAGGGCGCATTCTTTTTCGCCTGCTCGAACATATCGCGCACGCGGCTCGCGCCGACGCCGACGAACATCTCGACGAAGTCGGAGCCGGAAATGGTGAAGAACGGCACATTCGCCTCGCCCGCGACCGCGCGCGCGATCAGGGTCTTACCCGTACCGGGAGAACCGACCAGCAGCGCCCCGCGCGGAATCTTGCCGCCCAGCCGCTGGAATTTCTGCGGATCTTTCAGGAAATCGACGATCTCCTGCAATTCGACCTTGGCTTCCTCGATGCCCGCCACATCCTCGAACGTCACGCGGCCATTGGCCTCGGTCAGCATCCGCGCGCGCGACTTGCCGAACCCGAGCGCCCCGCCGCCGCCCTTGGACTGCATCTGGCGCATGAAGAAAATCCACACGCCGATCAGAAGCAGCATCGGGAACCATGACAGGAACAGCCCCAGCGCCGAAATTTTCTCCGGATCGGGTTCCTCCGCCGTAATGCGCACGCCCGTCGTCGCCAGGCGATCGACGACGTTCTCCTCGTTCGGGATCAGGACGCTGAATTCCTTGCCGCTGCCGGTGTAATGCCCCGTCACCTTCTGGCCGCGGATCGTCACGTCGGAAATGCGCCCGCTGTTCGCCTCGGCCATGAAATCGCTATAGGCCATCATCTCGCCGCTGGCGCCCTTGTTCGTATGATTGCCCTGAAACACGTTGAACAGGAACATCAGCACGATGAGGATCATCATCCAGAACATTACATTGCGACCGATATTATTCACGGAAATCCGCCTTTTTCGTAAACAGGGACAGGGAAATTATAATATAGAGAATCTAAGCCGTTTGTCCAAGCAAACAAGGAGATTGTTCAGGGCTTTTCCGCGCGGATAACCAGCGTATTGCGGGCGGCGGAACGCTCGATCAGGCACCGGTGCAGCGTGGTTCTGGTAAAC
>CAKTCH010000148.1 GCA_934538895.1 uncultured Alphaproteobacteria bacterium | reverse complement strand
CCTTTGAGGAGGATTTGATGAGTATAAAATTTCGTCCCCTGCATGACCGTGTCATGCTCCGCCGCGTCGAGCCGGAAACGAAAACCAAAGGCGGGATCATTATTCCCGACTCCGCGACCGAAAAGCCGATGGAAGGCGAAGTCGTCGCCGTCGGTTCCGGCCTGCGCGACGAAGCCGGCAAGATCATTCCGCTGGATGTGAAAGCGGGCGACCGCGTGTTGTTCTCGAAATGGTCCGGCACGGAAATCACGATGGACGGTGAAGAGTACCTCGTGATGAAGGAAAGCGACATTATGGGCGTTCTGGCCGCGTAGTTCTGATTAATCTGAAAGGAAAAGAAAAATGGCTGCAAAAGACGTAAAATTCCGCGGCGAAGCCCGTGAAAAGATGCTGCGTGGCGTGAACACGCTGGCAGATGCTGTGAAAGTGACACTCGGCCCGAAAGGCCGCCTGGTGGTTCTGGAGCGCTCCTTCGGCGCGCCGCAGGTCACCAAGGACGGCGTAACCGTTGCCAAACAAATCGAACTGAAGGACAAGCACGAGAATCTCGGCGCGCAACTGGTTCGTGAAGTGGCGTCCAAGCAAAACGATATTGCCGGTGACGGCACGACCACCGCGACCGTTCTCGCCCAGGCGATTATCCGCGAAGGCGTGAAGGCCGTGGCCGCGGGCATGAACCCGATGGACCTGAAACGCGGTATCGACAAAGCCGTCAATGCTGTCGTGGAAGACCTCAAAGCCCGCACCAAGCCGGTGAAGGACAACAGCGAGATCGAACAGATCGGTCTGATTTCCGCGAATGGCGATCATGATATCGCCCAGAAAATCGCCGAAGCTATGAAAGTCGTCGGCAAGGAAGGCGTCATCACGGTGGAAGAAGCCAAATCGCTGGAAACCGAACTGGAAACCGTCGAGGGGATGCAGTTCGACCGCGGTTATCTCTCCCCGTATTTCATCACCAACGCCGACAAGATGGTGTGCGAGCTGGAAAGCCCGTACATCCTGCTGTCCGAGAAGAAGGTGTCCAACCTGCAATCCATGCTGCCGGTTCTGGAAGCCGTGGTTCAGAGCGGTCGTCCGCTGCTGATCGTGGCCGAAGACATCGAAGGCGAAGCGCTGGCGACGCTGGTGGTCAACAAACTGCGCGGCGGCCTGAAAGTGGCGGCTGTGAAGGCGCCGGGCTTCGGCGATCGTCGCAAGGCGATGCTGGAAGATATGGCGATTCTGACCGCTGGTCAGGTGGTTTCTGAAGATCTCGGCATCAAGCTTGAGAACGTGACCATCGACATGCTGGGTCAGGCGAAGAAAATCCGCATCACCAAGGATGATACGACCATCATCGACGGCGCGGGCAAAAAAACCGAGATCGATTCCCGTTGCGAGCAGATTCGCGCGCAGATCGATCAGACGTCTTCCGACTATGACCGTGAGAAACTGCAAGAGCGTCTGGCCAAGCTGGCGGGCGGCGTTGCGGTCATCCGTGTCGGCGGCGCTTCCGAAGTGGAAGTGAAAGAGCGCAAGGACCGTGTGGACGACGCCGTGCACGCGACGCGCGCCGCCGTGGAAGAAGGCATCATCGCCGGTGGCGGCGCAGCCCTGCTGTACGCTACCAAAGCGCTGGAAGGTCTTAAGACCGACAACCGCGATCAGGAAGTCGGTGTCGACATCATCCGCCGCGCGATCCAGTCTCCGGTACGTCAGATCGTCGAGAACGCCGGTGTCGAGGGTTCCGTCGTCGTGGGCCGGATGCTCGACCAGAAGGACGCGAACTACGGCTACAATGCACAGACCAACGAATATGTCGATCTGGTCAAGGCCGGTATCGTCGATCCGGTGAAGGTCGTTCGCACCGCGCTGCAGGATGCCGCTTCCGTGGCAGGCCTGCTGATCGTGACCGAAGCCATGGTCACCGAAGTCGCCGACGAAGGCAAGGCCGCCGCAGGTGGAATGCCCGGCGGCGGCATGGGGGGCATGGGCGGCATGGACTTCTAGTCCGCTCCCCTGAATATACGTCTATTACAAAGGGCCGCCGCAGGGCGGCCCTTTTCTTGCCTGTCATGTTGATGGACCGAAGGAGGAAAGGCTCTGCCTGATAGCGAGGGTTTTAGCCCGTTTCACAAATGCGGGCGTCTATCTGTTTCGCCATGCCAGAGTCTCTGTAAGCCGCTTATTCATCACTATTTCAGCCTGCTTGTGATGACGGCCCTCAGCAGAGACGATGTGCCATACTTCCGGATGATGGTCCCGGCTCTTATGAAATATTTCCCTGATGTTGAACAAAAAAGGCGTTCTCTGGCCGTGGAAATCCTTGTCAGGCCCCAGCCTGTGCCAGATCAGGCCAGCACTGGCCAGCTTATCCCTGTGCCGGGGTTCCATGATGCTGACGGCGGTCAGGATATTTTTCTTGAGCGTGGCGTCGAAGGCGCCATTGAAAAGCCCCAGCGGCGCCATGGACAGGAGCATTCTAGGCAGGTTCGGGTTGGCTTTCCTGAAATGCCGCAGAAGCGGTAAGGTACTGTCTTTAATACATTCCTTGATGTCGCTGCGTGCCTGTTCCCAGATACCCAGCCGTGAATATTCCACGATGTTCGCAGCGGATTGACCATGCAATATAGGGGATTCCCTGGCGCTGATAAGCGTTTGCATAGGAAACGAGCGTTCCAGATCACGGCTATAAGGGTAAATGACTCTTATGACGCCAAACGCCGCGCCTGTCGGCTTGAAACGGATCAGGATATTGTCGGCGTGGGAGTCGAAATCGTCGCGCTCCAGCTGATCCGGGTGCTCCTCCGGATCTTCAAATCCCTTCTCCTGAAGACAAAAAATCTGATAACGCAGATGGTGGGCCTGCTCTTTCAATTTGTCCGTATCGGCGGCGACCACCTCAAACAGGTTATAAAAATTTCTGGACAGAAAGCGCGCATCGCCTCTGTCCAAAGGTGTTATGAGTCTCGGTTTGTCCGGTTCGTCCATCAATTCCCTCCTGACCGTCTTTCGCCGCTCTCCCTGTCAGGGGATATCACCTTAATTACGATCGTTTTTTGTTACACCAACGCTTATTTTCTTAAAGCACCTTTGACTGCATTAATAGATCCCATTAATTATTTTGTGATATCTGGTAATAAAATTACGGCAACAATACGGTTTGTATGTGTCATCAAGGCGGAAAATATCATGCCGGAGCTTCCTGAGGTCGAAACCGTTTGCCGCGGCCTTGCCCCTGTTCTCGCGGGGCAGGTCATCGTCCGGGTCGATATACGCCGCAAGGGCTTGCGCAAGCCGTTTCCCGGAGGCTTAAAAAACCTTATAGAATCGGCAAAAGTCGTACAGGTCACGCGGCGTGCCAAATATATCCGCATTCATCTCGATAACGGCTATGTGCTGCTGATCCATCTCGGGATGAGCGGCCGCCTTGTTTGCCATCCCTGCGATTACAAGCCGCAGACCCACGATCACTTCATCCTGCATATGCAGGACGGGCGGCAGATCGTGCTGAACGATCCACGCCGTTTCGGGCTGGTCGATATTGCCGGGGCCGCTGCGCTGGAAGACCATCCCCTGTTCGCCCATCTGGGGCCTGAGCCGCTGTCCGGCGGTTTTTCCGCCCCCGTGCTGGCGGCTTCGCTCAAGGGCAGGAAGGCTGCAATTAAGCAGGTGATCATGGATCAGCGCGTGGTCGTGGGCGTGGGGAACATCTATGCCAGCGAGGCGTTGTTCATGGCGGGCATCAGCCCGCTCAGGCCGGCCGGCGCCTTAACAGCCGATCAGGTGGAAAGACTGACCGCGGCGATCAGGCAGGTGTTGCAAAAGGCCATAGCGGCGGGCGGCAGCACATTGCGCGATTACCGGCAGGCCCATGGCGAATTAGGCTATTTCCAGCATAGCTTTTCAGTCTATGATCGTGAAGGGCTGGCGTGCGTGACATGTACCGGAAAGCGGCCTGTGATGCGGATTATTCAGGGCGGGCGCTCGACATTCTATTGCCCCTCCTGCCAGAGATAGGCGGTTTCAGAAATGAGAACATATATTCTTTATACAATCTTCGGTTTTATGTTGGCCCTGACGCCTGTTACGGTTCACGGCCAGGGGCCGGATGCTGTGAACGCGCCGCCCACAACGTTTTTTCACGCACTGAACGATGTGCCGGTGATGACGGGGCTGCGCGAACTGCCCGACGAGTCCGTGAATTTCGACAAGCCGGAGGGGCGCATTATCAACGCTACGGCGGTATCGGATCATCTGAAGCCAGAAACGATCAGAAATTTCTATGCGCAAACCCTGCCGCAGCTGGGGTGGCAGCCGGAAAAGGAAGGGTCTTTTATGCGCGACCGGGAGCGGCTGAAACTGATTATCGATGTAAAAGAAGGGGTTAGCATCGCCCATTTTCAGGTGGAGCCGCGCTGAAGGGCCGTTTTTTCGTGGAAAAGCTAATAAACATCAAGTTTTCAGGGGTTTAACTTGTGAATTGTTTAGCTTGACAAGAGGGGCCGGCTGCGCGTAAAACACAGGTCTTGCGATGGCGGCGGACCCTAGAAAAAACAAGGCTGGCTGCGCCTTTGCGAAGACATTGAACGATGAAATTTAAAGGCCGGGGATAATCCCGCGGCACTATGTTAAAGGGCTGAAAATGGCAAACCATAAATCCGCTAAAGAACGCATCCGCCGCAACGAACGTCGCGCAGACATCAACGGCTCGCGCATGAGCGCTATCCGCACGTTCGTGAAG
>CAKTCH010000147.1 GCA_934538895.1 uncultured Alphaproteobacteria bacterium | reverse complement strand
GCACCAGCAGGCGCGTCGGGGCGTTGCAGGACTGGCCGCTATTGCTGAAGCACTGGCGCGCGCCATGCGTGATAGCTTTGGCAAGATCGGCGCCGGGCAGGATGATGTTCGGCGATTTGCCGCCCAGTTCCTGCGCAACACGCTTCACGGTGTCGGCCGCGGCGCGCGCCACGGCGATGCCGGCCCGGGTCGAGCCGGTGAACGAGACCATGTCGACATCGGGATGCGACGACAGAGCGGCGCCGACCGAAGGGCCGTCGCCGTTGACCATGTTGTAGACGCCGGCCGGGACGCCGGCCTCGTGCATGATCTCGGTGAAGAGCAGGCCGGACATGGGCGCCACTTCGCTGGGCTTCAGCACCATGGTGCAGCCGGTGGCGAGCGCCGGGCCGACCTTGCAGGTGATCTGGTTCATCGGCCAGTTCCACGGCGTGATGAAGGCACACACGCCGATCGGCTCGCGGGTAACCAGCGTCCGGTTGATGATCTCGTCGAACTCATAGGTCTTGAGCACCTCCAGAACCTGCGACAGGTGGCCGAGACCCGCAGCCGCCTGGGCATCCCGCGCGAAGCCGAGCGGGGCCCCCATCTCGTCGGAGATGGCGGCCGCCATCTCGTCATAGCGCTTCTTGTAGATGGCGATGACGTTGCTCAGCAGTTCCACCCGCTCCCTCCGGCTGGTGAGCGAATAGGAGGCGAAGGCGTGCCGTGCGGCTGCGACGGCCTTGTCCACATCGGGGTCGAGCAGCGCCGTCTTATCGTCCGGCCTTGCCAGCGTGCCTTGCGGATGGTGCCCCACGATTTCGCGATAATCGGCCAGCGCGGTCGCCAACGTACCCTCGACCGTGGCTTCGGTGCTGGCCAATTGCGCGCGCACATCGCGGGCCTGTGCCGCCATCGACTCATCGACGACACCTTCGGCGACCATGGTTTCGATGCGCGCAATGTAATCATCCAGCCGGACTTCCTGCGCACGGATGCGCGTCAGGATGTCCTGATGGCGCAGCACGTCGAGATAGACCGCCACGGCACGGAGCGCCAGCGTTTCGCGTGTGTCCATAATCTGGAACCGGGCGGCTTCGTGACGGGCGCTGGCGGCATCGACGCGGTTCGGGGTTTCCAGACCGTCGAAGATCATCTGATGCATGGACACTGAGGCTTCGTGAATCCATGAATAGCCGGTGCCGCGCGTGACGCTCAGGCCGCGGCTGGTGCTGTTGTCGCCGTACATACGGCCCGTACCGGCGCTGAGGTCGATCTGCGGGAAGTAATCCGACACATATTCGCGGCGTTCCTGTTGCAGGGCGTCGCGGTTGGCGATGGCGGCTTCAACAGAGGGATGGTGATTCAAAGCCTGCAATACCGCATCGGTCAGCGCCTCCGCACGGGCGGCAGCGGAGATCATGCAAAGCGCCAGAACAAAGGCGCTGGTTCGCAACATCAAGGGTATATGTCGTCTTGCGGACAGGCAGGGCAGCGTCATGGTGAAATCGGCGGGAAACAGGATGAGGGGGCGCGTAAAGAATAAAATCTAATATGTTGAATCTAAACAAAAAGCAGTATCTGTGCAAGAGTCCTTCATTCCTGTGCTTCGGGGCTTCACAAACGGCGGCGGTTAAGGCATCGTCATTGATGTCGTTCACCACAGAATTTGTTTTCTGTAAATTTAAGGATGCAAGACCTTGACCCTGACCATTGCCGTTCTTAAAGAAACCGCCGCGCATGAGCATCGTGTGGCTGCAATCCCTGAAACCGTGAAAAAATATGTCGCGCTGGGCTGCGCCGTGCATGTGCAGCAAGGCGCTGGTACCGAGGCCTCCTATCTTGACAATATGTATAAAGATGCCGGTGCGGCGCTGAAAGCCGATGCCACTGCAACGGTCAGTGATGCCGACATCATATTATGCGTGCAGGCACCGGAAGCCGCGACGATTGCCCATATGAAAAAAGGCGCCATCCTTGCGGGCATTCTTTCCCCTTATAAGAATGACGCACTGATCGCGGATCTCGCCGGTAAGGGCATTAACGGCTTCGCGATGGATCTGGTGCCCCGTATTACCCGCGCGCAGGCTATGGACGTGCTGTCGTCCCAGTCCAACCTTGCGGGCTATAAAGCCGTGCTGGACGCTGCCGCGCATTTCACCCGCGGCTTTCCGATGATGATGACCGCTGCCGGTACGATTCCCCCCGCCAAGATATTCATCATGGGCGCGGGCGTTGCCGGGTTGCAAGCGATCGCGACGGCGCGCCGTCTGGGCGCGGTCGTCTCGGCCACCGACGTGCGCATGGCCGCCAAGGAGCAGGTGCAATCGCTCGGCGCGAATTTCGTGATGGTGGAGGACGAGGAAACCAAAGCCGCCGAAACCGCGGGCGGCTATGCGAAAGAAATGTCCGATGCCTACAAGGCTAAACAGGCCGCGCTGATCGAGGAAACCATCGCCAAGCAGGATATCGTCATCACCACCGCGCTGATACCGGGCCGCCCGGCCCCGCGCCTTGTGACTGCAAAGATGGTCGAGTCGATGAAGCCGGGTTCGGTGATCGTCGATCTGGCGGTTGAGCAGGGCGGCAACTGCGAACTGGCGGAGCCGGGCAAGGTGGTGAAAAAGAACGGCGTCAGCATCGTCGGGCACCTGAACATGCCGAGTCGTATCGCCACCGACGCGTCGGCGCTTTACGCCCGCAACCTCCTGAACCTTATCAACCTGATCGTCGATAAGGACACCCAGGCGCTGAACGTCAACTGGGACGACGACATCATCAAAGGTATCGCGCTGACCCGTGACGGCGCGCTGGTCCACCCGCAATTCGGCGGCGCAAAAGCGGCGGCCTGAACTTATCAGAAAGGACATTCATCATGTCGAATGGCATCAACTTCACCGACATGGCCGTGCAGAGCGCACAGGATATCGGTCATATCGCCAGCGCGGATTTCCTGATCACCGGCCTGACCGTTTTCGTGCTGGCGTGCTTCGTCGGTTATTACGTCGTCTGGCGCGTGACACCGGCGCTGCATTCCCCGTTGATGGCGATCACCAACGCGATTTCATCGGTCATCATCGTCGGCGCCATCATCGCCGTGGGACCGGAAGGCACCACCCTCTCCAAACTCCTCGGCTTCCTCGCCGTGGTTCTGGCCAGCATCAATATTTTCGGCGGCTTCATCGTCACCCGCCGGATGCTCGCGATGTTCAAGAAGAAAGCATAAGGAACACTCATCATGGAAACAATCGCTCCTCTTGCTTATCTTGTCGCATCCGTGTGTTTTATCATGGCGCTGCGCGGGCTTTCGCATCCGGAATCCGCGCGCGGCGGCCTGATGTACGGCATGTTCGGCATGGGCCTTGCCGTGCTGACCACGATCGTCATGCCGGGCGTCGTCGCCTATGGCTGGATTGTGACCGGCATTATCCTCGGCGGCACGGTCGGTACGGTCATCGCGTTGAAAATTCAGATGACGGCCTTGCCGCAACTGGTGGCTGCTTTCCACTCGCTGGTCGGTCTGGCGGCGGTGTTCGTCGCGGCGGCAGCCTTCACCAATCCGCTTGCCTTCCATATCGGGGGGCCGGGCGATATCAAAATTGTCAGCCTGATAGAAATGTCGCTGGGCGTCGCCATCGGGGCGATCACCTTTACCGGTTCCGTCATCGCGTGGGGCAAGCTGCAAGGCGTCATCACGGGCAAGCCGCTGACGTTCAAGGGCCAGCATGTGCTGAACGCGGGGCTGGGGCTGTTGCTGGTATTCATGATTTTCATGCTGTGCACGACGCAGAATCCAATGCTGTTTGCTCTGGTGATCCTGCTGTCGCTGGCGCTCGGGGTGCTGCTGATCCTGCCGATCGGCGGGGCGGACATGCCGGTGATCGTGTCGATGCTGAATTCCTATTCCGGCTGGGCGGCGGCGGGTATCGGCTTTACGCTGCATAACAACCTGCTGATCGTAACGGGCGCGCTGGTGGGGGCTTCGGGGGCGATCCTTTCCTATATCATGTGCAAGGGCATGAACCGGTCGTTTATGAACGTCATTCTGGGCGGTTTCGGCGGCGATGCGGCCACGGGGGGCGCTTCGTCAGCCAGTATGGGCGACCGTACGGCCAAGATCGGCTCCGCCGAGGATGCTGCTTACATTTTGAAGAACGCTTCCAGCGTCATCATCGTGCCGGGTTACGGCATGGCGGTGGCGCAGGCGCAGCACGCCTTGCGTGAAGCGGCGGATGTTCTGAAGAAGGAAGGCGTAAAGGTGCGCTATGCCATCCACCCGGTCGCGGGCCGGATGCCGGGCCATATGAACGTTTTGCTGGCCGAAGCCAACGTGCCGTATGACGAAGTGCTGGAACTGGAAGACATCAATCGCGATTTCGCCATGACCGATGTGGTCTATGTGATCGGGGCGAACGACATCACCAACCCGGCGGCGAAGAACGACCCGTCATCGCCGATTTACGGGATGCCGGTTCTGGACGTTGAAAAGGCGAAGACCGTGCTGTTCGTCAAACGCTCGATGGGTTCCGGTTACGCCGGGATCGAAAACCCGCTGTTCTTCGGCGATAACACCATGATGCTGCTCGGCGATGCCAAGAAGATGACCGAGGACATCGTCAAATCGCTGGAGCATTAGGCCCGGTGTCCATTAATTCCAGAAAATAAAGAATCACATAACGTGCACAACGCCCTTGCAAGAGTCCGTCATCCCGAGCGCAGCCGAGGGATCTGACCCGGTTTAAACT
>CAKTCH010000146.1 GCA_934538895.1 uncultured Alphaproteobacteria bacterium | reverse complement strand
GTTCTATTTCTTCCTTAATCTTCAGCTTTTCCAGCTTCAGCCTTTTCAGCGCCACCTCGTTCGGTGCGGGATGTTTCATTTCGTTTTCAAGCTGGGCTGATAAAATAGCATGACGGTTTTTGAGTGCTTGCAAACGGCCTTTTACATTTCCACGCATTGTCGGCATATCCAGAATTCTCCTCTATCGGTCAATTGCATACATACATACTTCCAACAGGCGGTCGCACATCGGGTTCCCCCCGATGCGCAAATAACAAAATGTTATGAACTACCCATAAGTACAGCATGTCATGCATGGGTTAAGCATAAGTTAACCACCCAAAAATCAGCCACCCTTTTGGGGTGGCTGAGTAGGTGTTGCGTGTGAGGAGGAACAACATTCCTATACTCATATCTTAACCCGTTAACTATTAAGGCCCGTTAAAGATTATCTAAAATTGTATCTAAATTCCTTAAAAAGAAAATTATTATTATAAATCAAAGACTACGCCTTGCGCCAAGGGCAGCGCAGAAGAGTAATTGACGGTCTGGGTCTGACGGCGCATGTAGGTTTTCCATGCATCGGAGCCACTTTCACGGCCTCCGCCCGTCTCTTTCTCGCCGCCGAACGCACCACCGATCTCGGCGCCGCTGGGGCCGATATTGACGTTGGCGATGCCGCAGTCGCTACCGACCGCCGAGAGGAAGGTTTCCGCCTCGCGCACGTTCAGCGTGAAGATGCAGGAGGAAAGCCCCTGCGGCACACCGTTCTGAAGAGCGATCGCGTCTTCCAGGTTTCTGTATTTCATCACGTAAAGGATCGGCGCGAAAGTTTCGGCCTTCACCACGGCGCTTTGTGACGGCATGTCCACCAGCGCAGGCTTCACGTAGTAACCGCCCTCCGGCGTGCCTTCCGTTGCGCGCGTACCGCCCGTAAGGATTTTACCACCTTCGGCTCTTGCCGATTCCAGCGCTTTTTCGAATGCGTCAAAGGCAGCTTTGTCGATCAGCGGGCCGTTGAGCGTGCCGGTTTCCAGCGGGTTGCCGATACGGATAGCGCCGTAGGCTTTTTCCAGCGCGGGGATCAGCCTGCCGTACACATCCTCATGCACGATCAGGCGGCGCAGCGTGGTGCAGCGCTGGCCCGCAGTGCCGACGGCACCGAACAGGATAGCGCGGACGGCCATGTCGAGATCGGCGTCTTTCGAGACGATCATGGCGTTGTTACCGCCGAGTTCCAGCAGGCTGCGGCCCATGCGCGCGGCGACTTTTTGCGCGACGGCACGGCCCATCGGCACGCTGCCGGTGGCACTAATCAGCGCGACGTCATGATTATCGACCAGAGCTTCGCCGATGTCGCGACCGCCGATCATGACTCCCATCATGCCGTCGGGCAGTTTGTGGCCCGCCTTGCGGAAACGTTCTGCCGCGCGGTCGTAAATCGCCTTGCAGGCCAATGCGGACAGCGGCGTTTTTTCAGACGGCTTCCACATCACCGGATTGCCGCACACGTAAGCCAGCATCGCGTTCCAGGCCCAGACGGCCACGGGGAAGTTGAAGGCGGTAATCACGCCGACAGGGCCGAGCGGCTGCCAGACTTCGCGCATATGGTGGCCGGGGCGTTCGGAAGCGATGGTCAGGCCGTAAAGCTGGCGTGAAAGGCCGACGGCGAAATCGCAGATATCGATCATTTCCTGCACTT
The DNA here is from genome assembly GCA_934538895.1 of uncultured Alphaproteobacteria bacterium. Taxonomy (GTDB): domain Bacteria; phylum Pseudomonadota; class Alphaproteobacteria; order Micavibrionales; family Micavibrionaceae; genus Micavibrio_C. The sequence goes on along the minus strand of CAKTCH010000146.1, from coordinate 3,063 downwards.
CGCCCAGCCCTTCGGAGAGAATTTTGCCGCATTCGAGCGTTACAAGTTTGCCAAGATCCTCCTTGCTGGCGCGCAGCTCCTCACCGATCAGACGCACCAGCTCGCCGCGTACGGGCGCGGGCACGGCGCGCCATTCCCTGAATGCCGCCACGGATCTTTTCACCGCGGCATCGACGTCGCCCCGCTTCTGCTGTCTTAGTACGGCCAGTTGCACACCATCGATCGGCGATTTCACGGCCAGATCGCCCGTATTGAAAGAGGGGCCGCTCAGGCCGAAAGCAGAGAGAATGGATTGGGTATCATTCATAAGAGGACTCACTTTTGCGTTTGCGGCATTCGTCATTTCATCCCTCCCGGACATATATTATTATATTATTTGAAGCGTCTATTCTGACACAGACACGCGGGAGGCTAAAGCCCCCTTTTTCCCGGCACGGAAGCCATTCCCCAAGGGAGGGAGATATTCATTCAGCGCTTTGCGGCGCGGCGGGCGCGCGTTCGGGGGCCTTGCCGCCCTCCACGGGTTTAAGCGCCGTGCTGTGCAGTTGCCCGGCTTCTTCGAGAATAGGATAGGCCACGGAGCACATATAGCTGTTGATGCGGCGGTAATCGCGGATGATATCGAGATGGAGACCGCTGGTGGCGATGGTTTCCGGCACGCCTTCGCGGATGCGGTCCATGTGATTCTGCGTCGCGCGCGTTTCGGCCTTGCGCAGTTCTTCCTTGGCCTCGATCATGCGGCGCGCGAGCTTGGCGTCGCTGGTGACGAATACGGTTTGCGCCAGGCGCACGGTTTCCAGCACCGCGTTGTGGATTTCCTGAATTTCCGCCCAGCCACGTTCTGAAAAGCGCTTATGCTCGCGGATTTTCTTCAGCGCCATTTCCATCAGGCTTTTATCAATAGTGTCGCCGACGTTTTCGAGATTGGTGGCGAAAGCCAGCGTACGCACATATTGCTGCGTGTCTTCGGGGTCGAGGGACTCGCGCGCCATCTTGGCCATGTAAAGCTTCACGGCCTTGTTCAGCTTGTCGAGCACATCATCGCGGGCGCGAATGCGGTAGACGATGCTTTCATCGTTGGTGCGCAGCGCGACAATGGTGTCTTCCATCATGCTTTGCACGAGATCGGCCATGCGCAGGGCTTCGCGCCCCGTGGACGCCAGCGCGATGGCCGGGATATCCAACTGCTTTTCATCGAGGTAGCGGGCCTTGCCCGGATCATCGGCATCGGGACGATCGGGGATCAGGCGCAATGTCAGATGATACAGACTGCCCGTGAAAGGCAGGAAGATCACCGCCAGCATAAGGTTGAATGCCATGTGCATGTTGACGACGGCGCGCGCGGGATCTTCGCTCAGACTTACGATGATGTTCTGCACAGGCGCCAGCAGCGGCAGGATGATAATAACGCCCACGAGGCGCATCAGCAGGTTGCCCACGGGTATGCGCATGGCTTCGGGGCTGTCCTTCATCGTCGCAATCAGCGGCGCCATAACGCCGCCGAGGTTCGCGCCCAGCACCATCGCCATGCCGACATGCAGCGGCACGATTTCAGACGCGGTCAGGGAGCCGAGCAACAGCACCACCGCCAGAGACGAGTGGCACAGCCATGTCAGCGCCGCCGCGATCAGCACCAGCAGCACCGGGTCCTGATCGAGGGAGTCCAGCACTACAGGCAAAACATCCGATTCACGCAAGGGTGCCGCACCCTGTTTGATCAGCGACAGCGCCAGCAGCATCAGGCCGAGGCCGATCATCATCTTGCCGAAGTGCGCCAGACGTCCGGGGCGGTTTTCAAAGATGGTGAATACCATGAAACCTGAAATCAGCATCGTCGGCATCAGCCAGCTCAGATCGAAGGTCAGCAATTGCGCGACCAGCGTGGTGCCGACATCGGCACCGAGCATCACCGCCAGCGCGGCGGCGCCCGTTATCATCTTGCGGCCACTGAAGGAGGCGACGATCAGCGCCGTGGCCGTCGAGCTTTGCAGCAGCGTGGTCACGCCTATACCTGACAAAAAAGCGCTGACACGATTTTTCGTGCCCCATGAAATCGCGCGGTGCAGCCCCTGTCCGAACGCCTTGGTCATGCCGAGCTTGACCGAGCGCAAGCCCCAGAGCAGCACGCAAACGCCGCTCATGACATGTAACAGGACGAGTGATGGGGTGGCGATAATCAAGGCACTGGTTCAATCTTGTAATAAATTTGCGACGAAAAAGGCGGAAAGTCCTGCTGCGGCGCACGCTAAAATTTTGAAATTTCAGGCGATTCCGAAGAAAAACTCAACTGTTTATATTAAAACCCTGCTCCGGGCTGAGCAAGATATTCATCTTCCTCGGGCGTATTCTGACGGCCCAATATGGCATTTCTGTGAGGGAAGCGCCCATAACGCGCTATCACATCGTAATGACGCAGCGCATAATCATAGGCCAGCGGGTCCTCCGTACGCATGGATTTAAACAAGGCTACGGAACGTTCCTGGTCGGCCATGTCCTCGCTATGCTCGAACGGCAGATAAAGGAAGCGGCGGTGGGTGCCGGAAAGGGTCTGATCGAAACCGCGCCCCACGGCGAAACGGGCGATACCCAGAGCTTTGGCGTCGGTAGCAAACGCATCGGGCTTGCCCCGGAACATATTGCGGGGAAACTGGTCAAGAACGATGCATAACGCCAGACAGCCATGGGCGTCATCGCGCCAGGCATCGCAAACCCCCTCAGCGGCGAGCCTGTAAACCGGCATGAATCTTTTGCGGATCCGGCTGTCGAAATCTTCGTTTTTCTGGAACCATAGAGCTGGAGGCGTTTCCTCAAACCAGAAATGCAGAATCTCCTGCTTGATATCGCGCATTATTTCTTTGCCGGCGTTTCAGGCGTGTTTCCACGCTGTTTCAGGGCCGCGAAATCGCGCTCGGCTTTTTGCGCCATCAGGGACAGCACGATCGCCGGCAGGAACGGGATGACGACCATGACGATCATCGAGGGGCTGCGCATGGCTTCGAGGAAATGCCCATCGATGTGCGTAAGATACATATTAATAAACAAAACTACCCCCATGAGGGTGAA
>CAKTCH010000145.1 GCA_934538895.1 uncultured Alphaproteobacteria bacterium | reverse complement strand
GGTTCATCGCGACAACCCGCGTCTGGTCGAGCGTTTCGAGAGTTATATCAACGGCTGGGAACTGGCGAACGCCTTTACCGAGTTGAACGACCCGCAGATTCAATATGAGCGTTTCATGGATCAGGTCGCGCAACGTGAAAACGGTGATGAGGAAGCGATGATGGTCGATCACGATTTTGTGACCGCGCTCGAATTCGGCCTGCCGCCGACAGGCGGATGGGGCATGGGCATCGACCGTCTGGTGATGCTGATGACCAATTCTCATAATATCCGTGAAGTGATCGCGTTCCCGACGCTGAAGCCGCTTAAGGATTAGTCGGGCAGTTTAAATTCCGTTTTGTCGTAACTGTCCCCTCTCATCAGGGGGCCTTGGCCGTCCCACCATGTGGTGAGCAGGGCTGCGTCCGGGCGCGGGCGTTCTTCGGGGATCTTGCCGGGATTGCCGATATAGACGAATCCGGCGATCCGGTCGCGTTCATCCAGACCCAAAGCTTCATGAACGTTTTTGTCGAAGGCGCACCATTCGGTCAGCCAGTTGGTGCCGAAGCCCAGCGCGTTGGCGGCAAGGCATAAATTCTGGCAGGCAGCACCCGCGGAAAGATATTGTTCCCAGCGCGGGTGTTTGGCCGGACGAATGCGGGATATCACGGCGATCACGACCGGGGCGCGCATGAAGCGGGATTCTTCGAGCGCCACTTTTTCCGCCGGGGCGCCGGGCTCTTTTTTCAGCAGGGCCTCTTTCAGCAGCGCACCCATTTTAGCGCGGGCGTCGCCACGGAAAACGATGAAGTGCCAGGGGAACAGTTTGCCATGATCGGGGACGCGCGCCGCCGCCGCGATGATGGTCTTGATCTGTTCGCCGTCAGGGCCGGGGCCGGTCATATCCCTGACGGCGGCGCTGCGGCGGCGGGCGAGGTAGTCGATCAGTGCGGCGGATGGTTTTCCGGCAATTAGTTCCGTCATTTTTACTCAAGGCCTGGGTTTGTCGAAATAGTTCTTCCAATATAAGGGGCGATCCTTTTTCGGCAAGGCTTCCCAGCCACGGTTCAGCACATCATATTGCGGATCGATCCATTGGCCATTATCCATGACTTTGCGATTATCCAGATAGATGCAGCCGTTCTTGCCGTGGAGCATGGTAGTGATATCCCAGTGGAGCTGGCTTTGGCCGCCATTATTCACCTTCACGGTTTCGCCGTCATATTCGGTGTAGGAATAAGGGTGACCGAGTGCCAGATGGAAGCTGCCGCCGATTTTCTCGACCAGCAGATCGTTGCTGACATGCTGTTTCAAATGCGGGTTGGTACCGATGCCGAGTTCGCCGACATAACGCGCGCCATCGTCGACGCTGATGATTTTTTCGAAGAGTTCCTGCCCTTTATCGGCGCGGTACTTCACCAGCTTGCCGTTTTCGAATTCCATGGTCAGGTTTTCGATCAGGCCGCCTCGATAGAAGCGGCCTTTGGCCACAACCCTGCCGTTAACGCTGTCGCGGCGCGGCGCGCTGAAAATTTCCGAGCCGGGAACATTTTTGGCGATCAGGCTGTTGCAGAATGTGAAATGGGAACCATCATGGTCGACCAGACTCATATGCACATCGGTGCCGTCGTCATTGGTGATGCGCACGTTCGAGGCCGCGTTGAATTCCTTGATCAGCGCCGATTGTGCCTTGCCGACCTGATTCCATGGCTGGTCGCACATTTCGAAGAACAGTTTAATGTATTCATCATAGGGGATGTCGTCGATTTCGGCATTCTTTTGCGTCGGGATTTGTGTCAGCGTATAGAACAATTCACCTGTGCTGAATTTCTTATTACGCGGCCCTTGCAGCCTGGCAAAGATGGCCGGATTGTCGTTGGTCAGGGGCACGGGCGCATGGCCAGGCATTCCGGAACGCGCGCCGATGGATTTGGTGGTGTCCTTTACCATCTGCAGGTAATCCCGCGCCAATCTTTCAGCCCCTTCCGGGGTAGTGTGGTTGAATAGGGTGCGCTGGAAACCGGGTTCGATGAAGGTGACGACGAACGGGATTTTATCGCGCAGGCAATGGTTGATAATCATCGGGCCTATGACCCGCGAACCGTCTTGCAGGTCGATCTCCACCGCGTCGCCGCTGCCGGGTTTGGCGTTATAGAGTTTCGCCGCCAGCGATTTATAAAGGCTGATTTCGACGTCTGGCGCCGTGAAATTCCTCCATCCCAGAGGGGGAAGTTTTTCAACGGCGTCTTTAAAAGCCATATCGTCCTGCACTCCGGCGACGGCGATGTTATGCAGCCTTTGTGCGTCGCTGAGCGTGGCGAGCAACTCGTCGCTTTCGCTGCGCTTGTAATTATGCTGGAGGCGGGGGAGGAGGGCCGCCGCCTCTGTCTGCCAGAGGGATGGGCCGACGGCCAGTGTGGCCACACTGGCGGAGACGTGCCGGTAATATTGGTTTAACTCATTGATTTTCATTAGTTTATCCCTGCCACTGCTGTTGTGATTATCAGCTTTCTTAACAGGATTCTGGGCAGGGCGCAAACTTTACACCCTCCTGATTCGGCTCAGGGATTGATGCTGCGTGTATTCAATGTTTTGGTGTCGAGATCGTAAATTTTGATCTCGTGGTGGTTGGTGTCGGCGATCCAGAGCTGGCGCTCCGTCAGCAGTACGTCGCCGGGTTCTTTCAGGCTGTCCGCCGGGAGTTCGAGTGTCGTAAGCGTGCCGCTGGCGCGTTCATAGACGCGGATGGCGTCATTATAAGTATCGGCGATATAAATGGCTTCGGCATCGGCTGCCAGACCTTGCGGGTGCTGCAGTTTTGCCGCCGGGTAGGTGCCGTCTTGCTTGCCGAAATCGAACAGGCCGGTGCCGATCAGGGTTCTGATATTGCCGTTCTCCAGCACGCGCAGGGCCGAGCTTTCGGCATCGACGAAGAAGAGTGCGCCGGGAACGTAGGAAAGGCCGCTGGGCTGGGCGAGCGCCGCCGCGCTGCCACGGCCATCGGTCAGGGCTTCCGCGCCCGTTCCGGCGAGGGGCGCGATTTTTTCGCGACGGGCATTCAACGACCATAATTGATGGCGGCCCGCCATGGCGATGGCGATCGTATTGTTATCGTCCATCACGTCCATATCCCACGGGGAGGCTATTTCGCCTTTCTGCCCATGACCCGCGATGGTGGTCACGGTTTTTTTCGCCAGATCGACTTTGCGCAGGGCGTGGTTGTTCGTATCCGCTATATAAAGTTTGTTGTCCAGCATCACCATGCCGCGCGGCATGTTGAATTGCGCGGCGTTGTAGGTGCCGTCTTTCAGGCCGCGATTGCCGCTGCCGATGATGTTCATGATTTTACCGTCCCGGTCGATTTGCAGGATGCGGTGATGGCCTGAGTCTGCGATGAATATCGTTCCTTCCGGCCCGGCGGCCAGACGCGCGGGGAAGGAGAGCGTGCCTTTGGCGTTCTGATTATTTACGAAGGCGGCCATGGACGTGCTGTTGGATGCTGCCGAGATATTTTTGGCGATGTCAGTTTTTATTTTTTCCAGATGGCCTTCGCCGACATACCGCCCCAGTTCCGTACCCGCCGGGCTTAGCAATATCTGCGTCGGCCAGGCATTGACGTTGTAAGCCTTCCAGAGGGCGTAGTCTGAATCGTTGATGACCGGATGTTTCAGGCCGAAGCGGCGTGCCGCGTCGAGGATGCGGTCATTGCCCTGTTCGCCCTTGAATTTGGCGGAGTGCACGCCCAGGATCAGCAGGCGGTCGCCGAACATCTGTTCCAGCTTTTCAAGGTCGGGCACGATTTGCATACAATTGACGCAGCCATAGGTCCAGAAATCAAGCAGGATCAGGCGGCCCTTCATGTCTTCAACCGTCAGTGGGCGCGCGGCGTTGACCCATCCCCCTGTGCCGCCTGTGGCGAGTTGCGCCAGATGGTTCTGCGCGGCGGCATCTTTCAGCGGGGCGCTCAGGGTGAAAAAGGCAATCAGGACCGGGATAAGGGCGCGTAAGGCGATCATGCGGGACGTCATCCTGCGAAAAGGTGGATTCATGAACCAATATAAAGCGTTGATTGTGGCAGAACAGGGAACTTTTGTGACGTTTTGGCTATTGGTGGCGTGAAAAACTGTCACTTTGCAACAAAAGGCTGAATTATGAATAGTTTTGTGAAAGCCATGATATTGGTGGGGAGCGTCGTTTCTTTGAGCGCCTGCGCCGCCTGCCCGAAACAGGCTGATTATAACCGCACCCCTTATGGCAACCGTACGGAAGGTTCCGGCATCGCCGTTTATGGTGGTCATTGCGAGCGCCAGCGTGAAGAAGTCGTTTACCGCACGGAACAGGTGGAAACGGCAGCGCCGGTGCGTGAAGCGGAACCCGTGTTTAACGATCGCATACGCAAGTAAGCGTCGCGCGATCAAGTGTGTGGAGGGCTTCCGGGATTGCCGCCCGGAAGCCTTCTTTCTTATGCCGCCCTTGCTATTTCGGGGCGGTCATTTTACATCTTTCCCATGGTCACGCCCCCGCAAAAGAAAGAGATTTATACCGCTTCGCCGGATGAAGGCCGCCCTTTCAGGGTGGTGTCGGACTTCAGGCCGTCGGGCGACCAGCCGGAGGCGATCCGGCAATTGCTGCAAGGAATCGCGCAGGGGGAACGAGATCAGGTCTTGCTCGGCGTTACGGGTTCGGGCAAGACCTTCACCATGGCGCATGTGATTGAAGCGACGCAGAAGCCGACGCTGATCATGGCGCCGAACAAGACGCTGGCGGCGCAGCTTTACGGGGAGATGAAGGCGT
>CAKTCH010000144.1 GCA_934538895.1 uncultured Alphaproteobacteria bacterium | reverse complement strand
CATTTGTAGGGCAGGCGGAACAGGCGCGTCCGTGGAAAGCGTGGCGGCAATTCCTCAAGGAAAAAGCCGTGGCAGCCCGGATCGTCCTTCGGGCGGGCGCGTTCGGAATACCACACCAGCAGGTCCGCTTCCGACATTTTGCCGATATCCTTGCCACGGCTCATCGTGTCCGGCATCTCCAGCAGCACATACTCGCCGCGTTGCGGCAGGGCAAAATCCCGGATCAGCATCAGCCCTTCGTTCTTCAGCAGGCTGAATTGCTTATCCAGCGTGCTGATAACGCGGCGGTCGTTGTAACGGGAATTGGAATAAATCTCATGCAGTATGAAGGAGTTGATGACCGCATCCAGCGATTCTTCCTTGAAACCGGCGCCCGTGTTGATATCGCCATGCTGGAAATCGAGGTTGCCGAGTTTCCATGTGGCTTTGGATTTGGCGATTTTCTTCTTGTCGATATCGACGCCGGTAATGTGAATCTCCGGGTTCAGCGCCGCCATGGCAAAGGTCAGCGCGCCGTCGTTGGACCCCATATCCACCACGCGCGCCCCCGGATGCAGCAACAGGTGCGACATGGTGAACCACGCCTTGCGGATAATGCAGGGCGGCAGGTTGCGTACATGTTCGTGGCGCTGGTAATATTTCTCAAGCTCGCGGGAAACAGGCTTCGGCGCGGCGGCCTCTTCCTCAAGGCCCAGGGCCTTGCGGTGTCCGTCTCTCAGCTTGCTTACTTTTGCTTGCGCCATACCCCGTGCCCGGCTAACTCTGATGTCGGCAGTTTATAAAACCCTGTCAACTTTTATACCTGAAAAAGGGTAGAGTCCGCAATCGTTATTATATGAAAAATAACAGGTTTTTTTGTTTGTTAAATCAAATGGTTAATAAAGGTTTTTTTACTCACACCATGGAATGGTTGCTGCCGGCGCGTTGTCCGCTCACCGGGGAAGCGGTCGAACGGCAGGGTATGATCGCGCCCGCGGCCTGGGCGGCCCTGCGATTCGTGGCGTTGCCGCAATGCCCTTCCTGCGGCATTCCGCTCACTCTGGCGGCAGAAAGCGCCGGGATTCCCGACCTGAAATGTGCCGATTGCCTGAACGATCCGCCGCCTTTCATGGCCGCGCGCTCGTCGCTGGTCTATGACGATGCCAGCCGCAAGCTGATCCTCGGTTTCAAGCACGCGGACCAGACCTATGCCGTGAAAACCTTCGTCCCGTGGCTGGCGCGGGCAGGGGCCGCATTCTGGCCGCATGACCCGATCCTCGTGCCAGTGCCGCTGCATCGCTGGCGGTTATTGCGCCGCCGCTATAATCAGGCGGCTTTACTGGCGCATGGTCTGGCGCGGGAAACGAAACGGCTTTGCGTGCCCGATCTTCTGGAACGCATCCGCCATACCCCCACGCAAGGCCATTTGAAGGCAGAGGAACGCGCCCGGAATGTCAGCAAGGCTTTTATCGTCAATCCCCGACATGCGGCGACATTGCAGGGCCGCTCCGTCGTGCTGGTCGATGATGTGCTGACCACAGGCGCCACCGTGCGCGCCTGTACGAATGCCTTACTGAAGGCCGGGGCCACCTCTGTAAACGTGCTGACGATCGCCCGCGCGGTGAAAAACTGAAGGATATGATACGCTATTAAACCGCCATTCCCTGCTGCATGGCGAACAGGCGCAACGGCTCGACCATGCTGAGGGTGCGCAGCCCGGCGCGGCGTAATTCATGCACCGGACGGATATTATGGCTGACGAAACGTGTAAGCCCGTCGGTTCCCGCCGCGCGCACGAATATATCGGCGCGGCGGGCGCGCTCGTATGACGCCAGTAGCGGGCGCGCGCCGATATCGATGCCGGTCCGCGCCGCTTCTATAATCGTATCGGCCAGACATTCCGCGTCGCGCAGGCTTAAATTCAGACCCTGCGCACCCAGCGGCGAAAGTACATGCGCGGCTTCCGCCAGCAATGCCACGCGCGGCGCCGTCAATCCGTGTGCGCGTAACGCGATCAGCGGACACGATTGTGGATCGGATGCCAGCTTGATTGCGCCCAGACGATCGCAACTGCGGTCCTGCAACGCCTGTTCGAAAGGCGGTTTGCTCATGCGCATAAAGCGCTGCGCGTCGTCGTCCTTCTCCACCCACACGACGCTGGAGGTATGGCCGGGCAAGGGCACGAGGGTAAAAGGCCCGCCGGGGCGATGGAACTCCGTCGAGACATCGTCATGCGCGGCTGAATGCGTAATCAGGCACGTTATCGCGCTCAGCCCGTATTCCTGATGCCGGATGCCGATGCCGGATTTCTCGCGCACCAGCGACTGGCGGCCATCGGCCCCGGCCAGCAGGCGTGCGCGTAAGCCCTTTCCGTTTGACAAGATTGCGGCCACGCCGAAATCGTTGGCGTGGAAATCGCTCAGGCTCAGGCTGTCGTGCAACGTGATATTTTTATGGTTGTTCGCGGTCGCGGCCAGCATCGCCCGTACGATATTGTTCGGCATGTTGACGGCGAAATAATCAAGGCCGATATCCGCCGCCGCGAAATCCGTCTCAATCTGCGCACGCCTGTTGCCCGTGCTGTCGTCGATGATCCGCAGGACGCGCAGAGGTGCGCCATGGGGCAGGCAGCCATCCCATACCCCCGCACGCGACAATGTCCTGATCGCGGAAGGCATCAGCGCCGCTGTACGCCCTTCCGCTTTTCCCGGTTTAAAGGATGATAGGGGCGCGGGATCGATAACGCCGACGGACAGCCCGGCATGAGCCGCGATCAGCGCCAGCGCCAGCCCCGGCGTGCCGCCGCCGCTTATCAATATATCATGGTCGAATGACATCCGCCTGATCCTGACTGCTATAGGGGCGTTCATCTTCGGTGATGGGCGCGTCCAGATCATCCACGGGGGCGGGCGCGTCGAAAGGCTCGTCCTCGCCAAAGGCATCTGTGCCGCCATAGGTCGGCGTTCGCGGCGCGAGCGGCGCTGTAAACGGCTTGTTCAGATCCTCAGTCAGTGACTCCGGCTCTTCTGGCGGCGGGGCAGAATGGGCGGGAACGGGTGCGGGGCGTTGAGTCTGAAGCAATACAGGGGCGGGTGCCGGGGCAGGTGTCGGCGCCGCGGGTCTGAATGTCAGCGCCGGCGGTTCCTCGCCCCATTTTACCATCTGGCATGTGCCGCTGACGCATCGCGGGCGGGCGGTCAGTGCATTATCGCAGTTCTTGCAATGTTTAATGCTGAACGTACCGCATGTATCGTCGAACAGCTTGTTGTAAGCGGTCTCATATTTGGCGTTGATGGCGACGAAGTCGCAGCAGAAATTGCATTTGGTATCGACCATGATGCACTGGTCTTGCGCGCCGCAGACCGCCATGGCCCGCTCGATCGTGACCTTGGTGGATTCGTCGCCCGGCTGCGGGCCTTTCGTTTTGGCATATATGATGGCCACACCGATCATCATGATCGCCACAAACAAGGACGTGACAAGAGGTTTTCTGCTGTTCATTGACTTTCGGCTATTCTATATCAATTAGATGAATATCTTAGCAGGAAAACGAAAGTGAAAACCATGGCACATGTCGAAATTTACACAACGCAGGTTTGCCCGTATTGTGTGCGCGCAAAAGACCTGCTGAAACGTAAAGGGGTAACCCCTGTGGAAATCCGCGTCGATACCGATGACGCCGCGCGCGATGCCATGTTGCAGCGTGCGCAGGGGCGCCGTACCGTCCCGCAGATTTTTATCGATAACGTGCATGTCGGCGGCTGCGACGATCTTTACGCGCTGGAATCCGCCGGCAAGCTGGATGGAATGCTGAAATGACCGGGAAAGTGAAAGTCGCGCTGCTCCAGCTCAATGCCGGGCCGGATATTGCGGAAAATATAATCGCGGCGGAAACCCTGATCCGCGAGGCGGCGGCGCAGGGGGCGCGATTTATCCTGACCCCGGAAAACACCTGCCACATCCGCCGCCCGGCAACGGAAAAACTGAAATCCGCCAGAGCTATGGAAGGGCATCCGGTCGTGACCCGCTTCGCCGCGCTGGCTCAAGAACTGGGTGTCTGGATTCTGATAGGCTCGATCTCGGTATTGCTGCCGGAGCAGAAAATCCTGAACCGTTCTATCCTGATTGATGCTAATGGCGACATTGTCGCAGATTATGATAAAATTCACCTGTTCGATGTCGATTTGCCGACCGGTGAGATTCATCGTGAAAGTGCCGTGGTCAAGCCGGGCGAGAAAGCGACCGTGGCTGATACGCCGTGGGGCAAGGTCGGCATGACCATCTGTTATGACCTGCGCTTCGCCAGCCTTTTCCGCGCTTTGGCCAAGGCCGGGGCCGCGATCCTGACCGTTCCATCGGCTTTCACCGTACCGACCGGTCAGGCGCACTGGCATACGCTGCTGCGTGCCCGCGCCATCGAAAACGGCGCGTTCGTGCTGGCCCCGGCGCAGGTGGGTACGCATGAGGGCGACCGCAAAACTTACGGCCACTCGCTGATCATCGATCCGTGGGGCACGATCCTGGCAGAAGGTGACGGCGAAAATATCGGAATCGTCATGGCCGAACTGGACCAGAATGCCGTCAAAACCGCCCGCGAATCCATCCCGGCATTGCTGCATGATCGTGCATATTCAATGGGTTAGATGGAAAAGATCATACGTTGAATAGTGGTGAAACGCGGCAAATAGGCTCAGGACCTATCAATTCCAGAAAATAGAATCAGAACGCAACGCTTACAAGCTTGTCATCCCGAGCGCAGCCGAGGGATCTGACCCGGTTTAAACTTGATAAGATCCCTCGGCTGCGCTCGGGATGACAG
>CAKTCH010000143.1 GCA_934538895.1 uncultured Alphaproteobacteria bacterium | reverse complement strand
GTCATACATGGAGGCGTTGGCGATGTCCTGACCGGTCATCTGGGCGATGAAGGTCTGGTATTCGAAGATGACCTGCAACGTGCCCTGCGCGATTTCCGGCTGGTAGGGGGTGTAGGCGGTCAGGAACTCGGAACGCTGGACGATGTAATCGACGGAAGCCGGGATATGGTGGTTGTAGCAACCCGCGCCGAGGAAGAACGGCCCATCGTTCGCCGCCTGGTTCTGGTTGGCGTAGCCGGAGAGCAGGCGTTCGATTTCAAGCTCGCCCCTATGATCGGCGATATTGAGTCTGCCCTTGATGAAGGCGGCTTTGGGGATGTCGCGGAACAACTCATCGACCGAGGACGCGCCGACGGCGGCCAGCATGGCTTCACGGCTTTTTTTGGTTTGCGGCAGGTAGCGCATGTTGCGATTTCCTTATAACGGTTATTTGTTATTCCCCCTCACCCTCCGCGCCTTGCGGCGCTCCTCCCTCTCCCCGGCGGGGAGAGGGCTGGGGTGAGGGGGATAGAGATCAATCAAGCGACGCGGTAAATTCGTCGTAGGCCGCGCGATCCATCATGTTTTCCAGGTCGGCGGGGTTTTCCAGCTTGATTTTAGCGATCCAGCCGTCGTCGAAGGATTTTTTGATCAGTTCGGGATCGGTGGAAAGGTTGTCGTTGACGGCGACGATTTCACCGGCGACGGGGGTATAGACTTCGGCGGCGGTTTTCACCGATTCGACGACGGCGAAATGTTCGCCTTTGGCCAGCTTGCGGCCCACCTCGGGCAGTTCGACGAAAACGAGGTCGCCGAGCGCGTCCTGCGCGTAGGGGGTGATGCCGAGAACGGCGACGTTACCGTCCTCGATCTTCAGCCATTCATGTTCTTTGGTGTATTTCAGATTGTCGGACATTTCCATTTTCCTTTCAGGCTGCCGCTTTTTTAGATGATCTGGTACGGGCGGGGATGAACGGCAGGGCCGCCACTTCCGCCGCGATATTATTGCCGCGCACGGTCACAAAAAGCCTTGTGCCGGGAGCCGTATAAGCCACATCGACGTAACCCATGCCGATGGACGCTTTCAATGTCGGGGAATGGCCGCCGCTGGTGAGGGTGCCGATGACTTCGTTTTTATCGTTACGGATTTCAGCGCCTTCGCGGGCGATGCCTTTGTCGATCAGTTTGATGCCGACGCGCTGGCGGGCGGGCGTTTTGCCGAGAATGCCGGATGCGCCGATGAAGCTTTCGTTACCCTTGCCCATGACCCAGCCGAGGTCGGCTTCGCGCGGTGTGGTTTTATCGTCGATGTCGTGGCCGTAGAGCGGGTAGCCCATTTCAAGGCGCAGCGAATCGCGGGCGGCGAGGCCGATGGGCTTCACCAGCGGGCTGGCGAGGAGCCTGTTCCAGAGGTCTTCCGCTTTCATGGCGGGGACGCTGATTTCAAAGCCGTCTTCACCGGTGTAGCCCAGGCGGCTGATGATGAAATCGTCGACGAAGAGCAGGCGCATATAGCCGAGATCGCCCGCATCGATGCCGAGGGTTTCGCGCAGGGCCTGTTCGGCTTTGGGGCCTTGCAGCGCCAGCAGGGCGCGGTCGTCGAGGCGGGTGAGTTTGACATCGGCGGGGAGGTGATCGGTCATCCAGGCGATGTCTTTTTCCTTGCAGCCCGCGTTAATCACCGAGAAGAATTTCGTGTCGTCGACACGGGTGATAATCAGGTCGTCTATGATGCCGCCCGCTTCGTTGGTCAGGACGGTGTATTTGGCGACGTAATGGCCGGTTTTGGCGAAGTTCGAGGGGGTGATGCGTTCGAGGAACGGCACGACGCCCGGCCCCTCCAGATAGATCTGGCCCATGTGGGAGACGTCGAAAAGGCCCGCGCTGGCGCGTACCCATTCATGCTCCTTCAGCACGCCTTCCTTATAATAAAGCGGCATGTCGTAGCCTGCGAACGGGCCGGTTTTGGCCCCGGCGGCGATATGCGCGTCGAAAAGCGCGGTCTTAAGAATGGTCATCGTTCTGGTTCCTGTTTGATCCGGGTACTATAGACGCGCGGAAGGGGCTTTTAACAGCCCCTTTTCCTTTATTTTCCGCCGGAATTATTTTTTGGCGCGCTCTATCCCGTCGAGAATCATCTGTTTGGCCTTGGCGGCGTTGCCCCAGCCTTTCACCTTGACCCATTTACCGGGCTCCAGGTCTTTATAGTGGGTGAAGAAATGCTCGATCTGGTCGCGCAGGATCGGGCGGACGTCGGTATAATCCTCGATATTGTCGTGGTAGGGGTGCATGGCCGCGACCGGCACGGCGAGGATTTTTTCGTCTTCGCCGTTATTGTCCTCCATTTCCAAAACGCCGACGGGGCGGCAACGCATGACCGCGCCCGGCATGACGGGGGTGCGGCCAATGACGATCACGTCAACCGGATCGCCGTCGCCCGAAAGCGTATGCGGGATAAAGCCGTAATTGCCGGGATAATACATGGGCGTATGCAGGAATCGGTCGACGAACATGATGCCGCTTTCCTTATCCAGTTCATATTTCACAGGCACGCCCCCCATCGGGTTTTCGATCAGGACGTTGATTTCATCAGGCGGGTTTTTGCCAATGGGCACTTTGGATAAAAACATGCGATTACACTCCGGCACGGCTGTCGTTCATTGCGGTGCAGCATAAAGATATTTGTCGGGATTTCAATATTATAAGGAAAGCCGCGTTTTTGGCAGGGGCAGAAGGATTCGAACCCTCGACCTACGGTTTTGGAGACCGGCGCTCTACCAGCTGAGCTATACCCCTAGATTGTCGGCAGACCCGGTGTGTTTCTACTCTACATGAGCAGGATTTGTAAAGAGATTTGAAGGGTTTTCAGTTATTCATGCTGCCACGGTTACGGTTTAGGCCCTGCCTGCGGCCGCTGCGGCTTATAGGCCGTATAGTCATAATTCATCGGCGAGGACAGGTAATCGAGAATTTCGCCGTTTTCGTCCACGCTTTCCAGCACAACCGGGTGTTCCCAGTGGTGGTGCATGTATTCAAGGATCATTTCGGCGTCCGGCACGTCGAGCAGCTTGCCGTCCCTGACATGGTGCCGCAGGATCAGGCAGCGGTCGGTTTTTTCCTGATAATCATGAAATGTGATGTCGGGTAGCTTTTCCCAGATACGGTTGTCCGCCGCGAGAACGTCGCGCAGTTTCCTGAAACCTTCGCCGGCGTGGATCGCCGTGATTTCGTAATAATCGTTTTCGGGGCGGCTTTCCAGCGCCAGCATTTTCATGTCGCGCATGATTTTAGGCGAGAGGAATTGCTGGATGAAGGTTTCGTCGCTGCTGGAGAAGACAGCGTGCTTGACCATCGGCAGCCAGTCAGGCTCGCCCGCGAATTGCGGGAACCATTCCTTATCTTCTTCGGTCGGTTCCTTACAGATCCGGACGATATCGCGCAGGATCGAAAGGCCCAGGAAATAAGGATTCATCTCGGCGCCGACCAGCACTTCATGGACGTTTCCTTCCTCGTCCTTCTTCTCGATGACGCCCGGATCCTGGTGGAGCACGCCTTCATTGATCTTCTCGTATTCCATATACATGCCGTAATCGATCAGGCCGATGTCGCGCAGTGTAGTGATGATTTCATTATGTATGAAGGTGGCCATGCCTTCGTTCAGGGTTTTCGTCACGAGTTGCGGTTTGAAATACTGCGACAGGCGCGAGGACATGCGCATGATGTGGCGTTTCCATTCCGGCAGGTGCGGCGCGTTATCGGCCATGAAGCCGAGGATATTCTTTTCCCCTTCCCGCGGGTGCGCATAGGGCGCGGCGGGTGGTTTATGATCGTTCACGACGCTGTTGAAAACGCTGACCTGCGGCGGATTCAGGTGCGCCTGCAAGATCGCATCCCTGCGTTTTTTTTCTATCTCGCGCGGTGTGGGATTCCGGCGGCGGATATTGTCGGACGTATCGACGAATTTCATGGCATGGCAGAAATCCAGCAATCTGCGGACTTCGGCTTCGCCGTATTTCTTTTCACATTCGGCGACAAATTCGCGCATCCGCCGGTTTTCGACCTCGATGGTGTCGGCGTCCGTATTTTCCCGGAACATGTAATTGTTCTTGAACACGGCATTGTGGCCATAGGCCGCGTGCGCGATCACGATCATTTGCAGCAGCGGCGTGTTCGTGTCCATGCAATAGGACACGCTGGGGCTGGAATTGATGACGATCTCGTAGGCCATGTGCTTGTTGGCGTCGTATTTGCGCTCTTCTTCCATGCGCCTTTTGCCGAAACTCCAGTGGCGGTAGCTGTAGGGCAGGCCGGTCGTCGTGTAAGCGTCCAGCATCTGATCGGCGCGGATAATTTCGATCTTGTTCGGATAAACGTCGAGTTCGTATTTATCCGTGGCAATGATCTGGATCACGGCGTCGGCGAGTTCCATCCATGTTTTGGGGATATAGGGATCGTTTTCATGCGCGGGTTTGCGTATCAGCGGGTAATCGTAATTTTTCTCCCGATGCGCGTTGATGAAGATGTCCCAGCCGTCTTCGTAATGATCGAGGAGATCGGCGACTTTTTTATAGTAAGCCTGCTGTTCTTCGGGGCGTTCGTAATGCGGAACATTCGTCATATCGCTTACCTTTCTAGGCTTATGGGCCGCCGGGCGTCATGACACCCGCCGGGGCAGTGGCGCCCACGGGGAAGAAATGCATGAAGGCCTCAAGGGAATCCTTGGGTGCGCGGATATTACTGGCCACATAGACCTTGCCGGGATATTTTCCGATCAATTTCTCAAAGACCCTGCCCAGTTTGCTCAACGGGCTGATCTTCCCTTGCACCCTGC
>CAKTCH010000142.1 GCA_934538895.1 uncultured Alphaproteobacteria bacterium | reverse complement strand
ACCCAATAGCGTCCCGCCGTGAAGCGGTCGAAGCGCAGCATGTCCATCACGCCCACGGCGGGCAGCGCGGCGGCGAACAGGTCAGGGCGCTGGTTGGTCACGGCGCCGACCAGCAGGCCGCCGTTCGACCCGCCCTCGATCGCCAGCTGGCCCTTGCCGGTGATGCCTTCGCCGATCAGATATTCGCCCGCGGCGATGAAATCGTCGAACACATTCTGCTTCTTGTCCAGCCGCCCGGCGTCGTGCCACGCCTTGCCATATTCGCCGCCGCCGCGCAGGTTGGCGATGGCGAGGACGCCGCCCTTGTCGACCCAGGCGAGGCGCGTCGGGGAAAAGGCGGGCGTCAGCGACACGTTGAAGCCGCCATAGCCGTAAAGGATCGTCGGCGATCCCTGGCTGCGGTCGACGCCCTTCTTCATCACCAGGAACATCGGCACTTCGGTGCCGTCCTTCGATTTGTAGAAGCGTTGTTCGACCGTGAAGTCGCCGGGTTTGAAGGTCAGTTTCGGCTCGGCGAAAATCTCGGTCTGTCCGGTCGCGGTGTCCAGCCGATAGATGGTGCTGGGGCGCGCGAAGCTGGAAAAGGCATAAAAGGTTTCGGGATCGGCCGACTTGCCGCCGAACCCCGATGCCGACCCGATGTCGGCCAGACGGATTTCGGCGACCTTGCGGCCGTCGAGCGCCACCATTTCCGCCTCCGACTTCGCATCGCCGAGGTAGGACAGGATGATGCGGTTCCCGACGCGGCTGGCGCCGATCAGCGTCGCGTCGCTTTCGGCGACCAGTTCGGTCAGCTTGCCGGGCGTACGGATGTCCATCGACACCAGCCGCTGGCGCGGCGCGTCCTTGTTGGTCAGAAAGGTGAAGCGCGTCCCTTCGTTAGTCACATAATCCCAATTGTTCGCGAAATCGTCGATCAGCACGACGGGCTTCGCCTTCGGCTTGCCGGTCTGATAGAGCGTCAGGCCATAGCGCTCGTCCGTGCCTTCGGACGCCGTGACGAGCAGATATTTGCCGTCGTCGGTGACGGTCGCGCGGTTGTTGAGCTTGGGGCGGTCCGGCGTCGCATGGATCGGCACATCGTCGGCTTGCGGCGTGCCCAGCCTGTGGAAATAGACGGCGTGATTTTCATTGAGCGACTGGAACGCCGCGTCTTCGCCGGGCTGCGGGAAACGCGAATAATAGAATCCGCTGCCGTCCTTCGCCCAGTCGAGTGCCGAAAATTTGACCCAGCGGATCTCGTCGGCCAGATCCTCGCCCGTCACGACGTCCTTGACGCGCAGGATGCGCCAGTCGGTGCCGCCGTCCTGCACGGCATAGAGCAGATACCGGCCGTCCTTCGACGGCACCCATTCGGCCAGCGCCGTCGCGCCGTCCTGTGCCCAGCCGTTGGGGTCGATCAGCACGCGGCCTTCGCCCTGCAACCCTTCGCGCACGTACAGCACCGATTGCGGCTGCAACCCGTCGTTGCGCGTGTAGAAATAGCGCGTTCCCGCCTTGTGCGGCAGGCCGAAGCGTTCGTAATCGAAAAGCTCGGTCATCCGCTTCGCAAAGGCGTCGCGGCCGGGCAGCTTGTCCAGATAGGCGTCCGTGACCCCGTTCTGCGCCGCGACCCATTCGGCGACTTTCGGGTTGACGCGGACGTCATCCTCCAGCCAGCGATAGGGGTCGGCGACATCGACGCCGAATTGCGCCTCGACGATCGGCTCGCGCGCCGTCGGGGGATAGGCAAGCGCCGGGGCGGGGGCCGCCGAGGCCGCCGCCGCATCGGCCGCTCGTGCTGTGGCCGGTGCCGTCATCAGCAGGGCCAGCGCCAGCGGCGCGCGAAGGGCTTTGGGGGGCATGGAAAGGCGTTCCACATTCTAATCTCGGGAAATAATCGTGCGCTTCAATGTAAGCATCGGAAAGGGGCGGGCAAGAGGGTTGTCGGGGTGGGTAAAACCTCGGGTGGTCTTCCAATCCCGCGATACGTTGTTCATATTAAACGCGAGGCGCTCTAAGGGCGGCATCCATCATAATTAAAACATCTTGTGCGTAGGATTTGCATATCGGCTCTCCTTCTCTTTTTTTCATATCTGTTTGTATCAGCATGTCGCAAAACATCATGAAGCAATACCCTATTCTGTCTCTCACCATGGATGGCGATAAATGATCCAGACAGGATATTAATTTTTCAGTTATTTCAGATATAACTGGTGATGTTTCAATAAATCTTATGGATTTATGGTCGTCCGAGTTTTTGAAATATGTCGAACGATGCTGATTGTGAAAAGAGGCGTAGGTGTGAATTCCCTCATTATCGGTCATGGATGCCATAGGAAGGCAAAGTGCTGTAATCAGAGAGAGGCAGTCCTGAGATTTTCCTGAGGATATTGCGTCATTTAAAAGACTTTCTCTCATTGGTTCCATTTCAATCATTCTGGATTGAAATATTTCTTTCACAAGACCGTCTCTGTTCCCAAAATAATATTTTACGGCATGAATATTCCCATTCCCTGCCACGGATGCAATCTCCCTCAGGGAAACGCCGAATATCCCCCGTTCTCCATATAGTTTCTCCGCTGTTCGAATAAGATGCATACTTGAAGCGGTGTATCTCATTCTCTTCATGTCTGTGGAAAGTGGCAAGCTAATCATCCTGTTTTACGTTCATCCATCCAGGACGCCCCGGTTTTGCGAGCATGGGCTCGCCCACTGATCGATTCGTGTCAACCATGCGACCCCCCTTGCCATAATAGCTCATCTGAGTTAACCCATATGAGTTATCGATTTCATGGCTGCTCAAGGCCGCAGGAAATATCCGTATCGGAGGGGGGAATATGAAAGCGAGAATTTTGCACTTGGCCGGGGTTTCCGTCCTGCTTCCGTTGGCATGTCCCGCTTTTGCGCAACAGGCCGGACCGGGGGCGGAGAGCGTGGAGGACATTGTCGTGACCGCGCAGCGGCGCGAAGAAAAACTTCAGGACGTGCCAATCTCCATCACCGCACTGTCGAATGCGGAATTGCGCTCTACACGCGTGGAATCGTCGTACGATCTCATGAAGGTGGCTCCGGGACTCACGGTCAATCGCGCATCCGGATTTGCGGTTTCCTTCCTGCGCGGCATCGGCTCATCAAGCATCGTTCCGGGGGATGAGCCGAGTGTCGCAACTTACGTCGATGGCTTCTATCAGGGGCCGGCCTCATCATCCGTCCTGCCATTCAACAACGTCGAACGTGTAGAGGTTCTGAAAGGGCCGCAAGGAACTCTCTATGGCCGGAATGCGACGGGCGGGCTCATCAACATTGTTACCGCCGAACCGCAGGGTGAGCTGTTCGTAAAAGGCGGGGTCGGTTATGGAAATTACGGGACGATAGAAGGGAATGCCTATTTAACCGGGGGGCTGAATGATGCGGTTCGCGGCGATCTTTCCATCCAATTTCGGAACCAGAGAAAAGGATTTCAAAAAAATATCGTCACAGGTAACTCGGTTTCCAAGGATGATAATTTCGCTATCCGTGGGAAGATCGATGCGCAGCTGACAGACGACATCATTTTAAAGCTGGCCGCGGATTATTCATGGGTCGATAATAGTTACGGAAATGGCGGTAATATCGCACCTGGTACAGTTCCGCTGGCCAGCCTCTTGGGTGGGCAATATTCATATGATCCGCGCAACATCTATCACTCCGTCGATCCCCTGTTTTTGATTAAAAGCTATGGCGCAACCGCGACTCTAAAGGCGGATCTGGGAGCTGTCACTATTGTCTCGATGACGCAATATCGGCGTCTTAAAACCAGAATTCGCGTTGATACCGATGGAACTTCCGCGGACGACGCAGCATTTGTAATTCATCCGACGCTTGGCCGGATAAATTCTCCGACCGTTTCGCTTAACAACAGAAACAATGTACCGCTTTTCTTTACACAAGAGTTCCAGATTCTTTCCAATAGCGACGGTCCTTTCTCATGGATAACGGGACTTTTCGGTCAGATCAGTCGTACTGAGGCGAACACATTGGACAGCTTTATCAAAGTCGGTGGAACGCCTATCTCCAGTACGTTTTCACGCTCGAAGACGAAAGCCTATGCCGGATTCGCCCAGGGAACCTATGCGTTCAGCGATGCTTTCTCTTTGACGTTGGGCGCCCGGTACAGCTACGAGAAGCGCAACGCCAGCGGGCAGCAGCGCGGCGCAACGGGGGCCGTCGTGGCGACGACGGACAAGGATGCCGATTTCAAAGCATTTACCTATCGTGCCGCCGCCGACTATCGGGTTAGTCCTGAGTTGTTGTTCTACGCCTCTGCCAGTAAAGGTTTCAAGAGTGGCGTGTTCAATTCGAACGTCATCAACGCGGCTCCAGCGGTCGATCCGGAAACGCTTTATGCTTATGAAATCGGGTGGAAAAGCGACCCTTCCCGAATATTGCGTGTGAATGGTTCGATATATTACTATGATTATAGGGACATACAGGTCACCGCGCAAAATGCCAATAATTTGGCGCAACTGCAAAATGCCGCGGCGGGCGAACTTTACGGCTTTGAACTCAACACCGAAGCGCGCCCGGCGCGCGGACTGACGCTTCGTGCCGCTCTGGCGCTCCAGCATGCTGAATATACGTCGTTTCCAGCGGCTCAGGGCTTTATTCCCGCTCCAGTCGCAGGCAATCAGCAGGCATTCAGGGATGTCGGCGACAGCCAGATAATTCGTGCCCCGAAATTTACGTCCAACATAGGCGCAATATATGACCTGGAACTTGATGCGGGCAGTGAATTATCCTTTGCCGGAAATTTTTATTACAATAGCGGATATCCATTCGAAGTGTTCGACCTCG
>CAKTCH010000141.1 GCA_934538895.1 uncultured Alphaproteobacteria bacterium | reverse complement strand
GCAATCATCCGGTCATCTGATGATCCGATCATCGAAAGCGAGTGAAACGATGCTTTCCCGAAACCTCGAACAGACACTGCACCGCGCGCTGAACATCGCGAACGAACGTCACCATGAAAGTGCCACGCTCGAACATCTGCTGCTGGCGCTGTGCGACGACCAGGATGCCATGGCGGTGTTGCGTTCCTGCGGCGTGTCGATTGCCGACCTGCGCGCAGTGATCGAGCGTTTTCTCGATTCCGAACTCACATATCTCGTGAACCGCAACGCCGAAGAATCAAAGCCCACCACGGCCTTCCAGCGGGTGCTGCAGCGCGCCGCCATCCATGTGCAGTCGTCGGGCCGCGAGGAAGTGACGGGCGCGAACGTGCTGGTCGCCATGTTCTCTGAACGTGAAAGCCATGCGGTCTATTTCCTGCAGGAACAGGATATGACCCGCTTCGACGCGGTGAATTACATTTCTCACGGCATCGCCAAGGTGCCGGGCCAGAGCCAGTCGAAAACCCCGGAAGGCACCGAGGAGGGCGAGGACGGCAAGAACAAGGCCGGCAAGGACGCGCTCGATACCTATTGCATCAACCTCAACCAGAAAGCGCGCAAGGGCAGGATCGACCCGCTGATCGGCCGCCATGCCGAAGTCGACCGCACCATTCAGGTGCTTTGCCGCCGTTCCAAGAACAACCCGCTTTATGTCGGCGATCCCGGCGTCGGCAAGACCGCGATTGCCGAGGGCCTTGCGCGCCGCATCGTCGAGCATCAGGTGCCGGACGTACTGAAGGAGGCCACCATCTTCTCGCTCGATATGGGCGCGCTGCTGGCGGGCACGCGTTATCGCGGCGATTTCGAGGAACGCCTGAAAGCCGTGGTCGGCGAAATCGAAAAATTCCCGCACGCGATTCTGTTCATCGATGAAATCCACACGGTTATCGGCGCGGGCGCGACATCCGGCGGCGCCATGGATGCTTCGAACCTGCTGAAGCCCGCGCTCTCTAACGGCACCATCCGTTGCATCGGCTCGACGACTTACAAGGAATACCGCAATCATTTCGAGAAAGACCGCGCCCTGGTGCGCCGCTTCCAGAAAATCGACGTCAACGAACCTTCCGTCGAGGACGCGATCAAAATTCTGATGGGCCTCAAAACCTATTACGAGGAACATCACAAGGTGACCTACACCGACGACGCGATCAGGACGGCGGTGGAGCTTTCGGCCAAATATATGGGTGACCGCAAATTGCCGGACAAGGCCATCGACATCATCGACGAAGTCGGCGCCGCGCAAATGCTGGTCACGGAGGATAAGCGCAAGCAGGTCATCACGGTAGAGGATATCGAAGGCGTGGTTGCCGCCATCGCGCGTATCCCCGCCAAGACCCTAACCAAGGACGACCGCGAAGCCATTCGCACGCTCGAACGCGATCTCAGAACCATGGTCTTCGATCAGGACAACGCTATTCAGGTACTTTCCGACTCGATCAAAATGTCGCGCGCGGGGCTGCGCGACGGTGAAAAGCCTATCGGCTCTTACCTCTTCAGCGGCCCCACCGGCGTCGGCAAGACCGAAGTGGCACGGCAACTCGCCAAGACCATGGGCATCGAGCTTAAACGCTTCGACATGTCGGAATATATGGAACGCCACGCCGTCAGCCGCCTGATCGGCACGCCGCCCGGCTATGTCGGTTTCGAACAGGGCGGCCTGCTCACCGATGCGGTCGATCAGCATCCGCATTGTGTGCTGCTGCTCGATGAAATCGAGAAAGCGCACCCCGATATTTACAACATCCTGCTGCAGGTGATGGACTACGGCAAACTCACCGACAATAACGGCAAGACGGTGGATTTCAGGAACGTGATCCTCATCATGACCACCAACGCCGGGGCGCGTGAGATGGCCAAGGCGCCGATGGGCTTCGAACGCGAATCCCGCGTCGAGGACGATCAGGAAGAAATCCAGCGCATGTTCACGCCGGAATTCAGAAACCGCCTCGACGCCATCGTGCCGTTCAAGCCGCTCGGCCCCGACACGGTCATCCGCGTCGTCGATAAATTCGTGATCCAGCTTGAAGCGCAACTGGCCGATCGCGGCGTCGAGATCGATCTTTCGCAGGAGGCTCGCGAGCATCTCGCCAAAATTGGCTACGACCCGCATATGGGCGCGCGCCCTTTAAGCCGCATCATTCAGGAAAAAGTCAAACGCCCTCTGGCCGAGGAACTCTTGTTCGGCAGGCTGGTCAATGGCGGTATCGTTCATGTGGCCTTGAAAGACGGCGCACTGGCTTTCACCTTCGAAGAAGCACCCCAGCGCACCGGCGAACTGATCCCCGTCAGCCGTTCGGAATAACGATGGTTTTACGCCGTTCCCAAGCCTAATGATGAGAAGGATGAGTCTCCGCCGGTTTCGGCGCCGCGGGATCGTATCCGCGTTTCTTGAGCCAGCGATTCATTTGCTCGACCTCGGGATGCTGGGCATGAAGAATGCTGCGTGCCAGATCGCGCATTTCCGGGTCGCGGCCATATTTGAGCTGGATCTCGGCCATGTCTATGGCGCCGACATGGTGAGGAATCATCCCCAGAACGAAAGCCATATCGGGGTCTTCGTGCATGATGCCTTCCATCATCGGCCCGTGCATGGTGTCCATCGCCCGCTGATAAGCGGCCCGTGCCGTTTCTTCCGGCACGGAATCGCTGGTGGCGTGCGGGTGCGCGGGATCGAAGCTATGCGTGCTCTTAACCGCGACCTGCGCCGGAGGGACGTTATCGAAGCCGTAAATGGCGGCATGAGTCCCCCAGTAAGCGCCGAAAAACACGATGAGAGCGGCAACAAGCCCGAGCGGGACTCCGGCCAGTTTCTCTTTCATGGCCGGCAGGAACCCGACATCGCGCGTGTGATCGGCCACGATGGCGACGATGATGGCCATAATCAGGGCGTGCCCCACAAGGTCGATGCGCCCGAAGGGATAAACGGCAGCGGTGAAGATGATGAAAAGCGCTATTGCCGAAAGGCGGCGGATCAGCGGCGTCCAGAGCAGGCCGAAGCCCATGGTGAATTCCGCCAGGCCCGCCATCGGGATGAAGGCATCGCGCGGCAGGCCGAAGGTCAGGTACGGACGTTCTTCCACCAGAGGATAAAACCAGTCGGGATAGGCGAACTTTTCAAGGCTCGACCACATAAGGGCGATGGCGACGCCGATGCGCAGCACGGAAAAACGATGCTTGCGCCATTCCGGATTGTTCGACGCCTCCAGCACCAGATAAACGGCGACACCGACGCCCAAAGCCAGATAATCCAGCATATGGAAGAGCGTGTAATCGCGCAAGGCCAGCAGCCATAGAACGATGATACCGGCGGCAGCAAAAGGCTGCGTCCGGCGGGAGAAGATCAAGGCCGCGATCAAAAGCTGCGACCATGAAATCCATTCCGAGGATGTTTTAAGATCCGGCGTGAGATAAACGCCGCCGATGGCAAAAATAGCGACGAAGAAAATGCCGATGACGACGCGGATAAAATCGTCAAGCCGCGCCCACAAAGGGTCTGTGCCACTATCCAGGATGCTTTGCACGCTATGGCCGAACGGCTTCTTCTCGATTGCCAGCGTCGCGCAGAAGAAAACAAGGATCAAAGCCAGGCCGCACCAGAACCATTCATCCGTCAGCGTGAACGATATCGCCTGCGGCGAGGCTTCGACGATATAGGGAGCAAACCATTTCACATGAGCGGAAACCGGCGCCGGGATGCCGATCATAAGAGCGAGAAAAATGAAAAGCGGGCCTGTGTATTTAAGCATATGACATTCCTTCAGCTTATGGCGTGATCTCATGGGTCTGCCTCCCGGATACTTTACCCCGGAACCGCCCTCAGTAAAAGGAACGCATAGCATGACGTGCCGATTTCAAATTATTCGTATCTTATCGTTTTATTTTTCAGGATAACGGCAGCTTCGGTCATTTTGGCAGGATCGGCTTTATCCCTGTTCATGATATGGAATACCGGATAGCCTTCCGCCAGAAGATAATCGGCGATGATGCGCCTGTGGCACCGCCACCATACGGCTTCGGCGCACATGACGGCGCAGCGTTTTTGCGCTGCAATATCCTTTAACTCTTCCAGGCCGTTGCGGAAATTTTCAGTCATGGCGTAATCGGCGTAATTTCGGAAAGACTGATTTTCCCAGAATTTATTGGGCGACTCCTGCGCCGTTTTCTGCCGCGCACGCAATCCGCCAAGTTCCGCGATATGCCGGTAATCCATTCCCGCTTCCGCCAGCGACGCCGGTATGATGTCCTTGTTGAATTGCGGGTTGGTGCGCGAGCGTGGAATGGTGCGCACATCGACAAGGAATTCTATCTCATGATTTTCCAGCATGGCGATAAATTCTTCCAGCGCGTGCGTGGAATGGCCGATCGTGTAAATCGCTGGCTTATCGGTCATGTCGACACACCGCTTTTTCTGAACAGGGACGGATAATCCGGGTACATGCCTTTGCAATAAATTAGACTTCCGTCCGCAGAAATCAATCGCCGCGAGAATATTGTTGAAATATGCGTCATACCTCACCATTTGATGGAGAGGAGGTACAACATGAAACAGCACTTCAAAGTCGGCGACCATGTGACATGGAATTCTGAAGCGGGCCATGTCAGCGGTAAAATTATCAAGGTGCATAAACGCGACGTGGACTATAAAGGCCATACGCACCATGCGAGCAATGAGGAACCTCAATACGAAATCAAGAGCGATAAGACAGACCATATAGCCATGCATAAAGGCGCGGCCCTGAAGAAGCTGGCTGAAAAATCGTCATGACCGGTGGTTCCGATC
>CAKTCH010000140.1 GCA_934538895.1 uncultured Alphaproteobacteria bacterium | reverse complement strand
CTACACGCGCGTGGAAAGGCGGGAAATCGCGAGATGCCTGGATTCAGGCCGGACGCCCGCCCCTGCCCGGACGTCTCAATGATTTGCGCCATATCATCTACAAGGCCGCAGATTCTCCCTGGCGCCGCGCGCGTAAAAATCTCGGCCTGATGCTGAAAGAAGGCTTGTTGAAAGAAAACATCGACGGCGAGGCGCTGGCATGGGCGCATAACCGCCTTGCCGCCCGGCCCGAGCAACGCAAAATCCTGATGGTGATCTCCGACGGCGCGCCGGTGGACGATTCCACGCTTTCCGTCAACCCCTCGAATATTCTGGAACTGGATCTGCGTCATGTGATCGCCGGGATCGAGATAAAATCGGACGTCGAACTGACCGCTATCGGCATCGGGCATGACGTCACCCGCTATTACCGCCGCGCCGTCACCATCGCCGACGCCGACGAACTCGCCAGCGCCCTGACCACGAGACTGACGGAGTTGTTTGAGGAGGCATAAGGAGATGAGACCCCGCGCTGCGCTCGGGATGACAGTACACATAGAAATTGTCATCCCGAGCGCAGCGCGGGATCTCATCTTTCAGGAAGAAGCCATGAAGGATTACTTTGTCTACATTCTCACAAACAATTTCAAAAACGTCATGTATATCGGCATGACCAGCGATCTGGCACGGCGTCTTGCAGAGCATAAGTCAGGCCAGATTCCCGGTTTCTCGCAAAAATACAGAACACACAGGCTGGTTTATTTCTAACAGACGGCCAGCGTGGAATCGGCTATCCTCCGGGAAAAGCAGATCAAAAGCTGGCGGCGGGAGAAGAAAGACGCATTAGTGTCGTCCATGAATTCCGAATGGCAAGATTTGTCGGAGGGTTGGGAATAAGGGGAGATCCCTCGTCGCTACGCTCGCTCGGGATGACAAAAAAATGCCTGTCATCCCGAGTGAGCCCGCAGGGCGACGAGGGATCTCCCCTTTCCAAGATAGGGAAAATCCTGTAAAACCAGACTACTATGAGCAACGAACGTAAAATCTATAAACCCCGCCCCGTCACCGGTTTTCCCGAATGGCTGCCTGAAGTGCGCCTAGTGGAGCAGCAATGGTTCGATCATATCCGCAAGGTATTTGAGTCCTATGGTTTCTGTTCCATTGAAACACCGAGCGTCGAGGAACTGGACGTGCTGCGCGCGAAGGGCGAAGTAGATAAGGAAATCTACGTAATCGAACGCCTGCATAAGGACGATAATGACAAGAGCGAGTCGCGCCTCGCCCTGCATTTCGACCAGACCGTACCGCTGGCGCGTTATGTGGCGCAGAATTTCAACGACCTCGTCTTCCCGTTCAAGCGTTACCAGATGCAGCGCGTCTGGCGGGGCGAACGCCCGCAGGCGGGACGCTTCCGTGAATTCTATCAGTGCGATATAGACGTCATCGGCGTCGATAACCTGCCCCTGCATTTCGACGCGGAAATGCCTGCAATTATCTGGGAAATCCTGACCGCCTTGCCCGGCATGGAAAGCGAAAAGATCCAGATGCAAATTTCCAATCGCAAGATTCTGACGGGTTTTCTGGATGCTCTGGGAATCAGCGATCCCGCGCCTGTGACGCGTGCCATCGATAAGCTGGAAAAAACAGGCAAGGCGGAGATGGTCGCCGCACTGCAGAGAGCAGGCTTAACTCAAGACCAATATACAAAAGTTCTTGAACTGGCATCGCTTAAGGAAACGAATGCACAGGCGCTCGTGGAACGAACGAAACAATTTTCCGTTGCCAATGAAACATTCAGGGCGGGCGTGGAAGAACTGGCTTTCGTGCTGGAAAATCTGCAACACCTGCCGCAGGGCGCTATTGTGGCGGATCTGTCTATCGTGCGCGGTCTTGATTACTATACGGGCATTGTTTATGAAACGCGTTTTATCGACGACCCCACCTACGGTTCCATCTGTTCCGGCGGACGTTATGACGACCTTGCGGGCAGTTATATCAGCAAGCATCTGCCCGGCGTCGGCATTTCCATCGGATTCTCGCGTCTGTTCGAGCGTATCCTGAAGAAGGGCAGCCTGCCTGCCGGGCAGAAATCACCCGCGCATATCATGGTCGTCATGCCCTCAGAGGAACGCCGTGCGGAGGCTTCCAGAGCGGCGCAGGCGTTGCGGCAGCGCGGCTTGAATGTGGAGCTTTATCACGCGGCGAAGAAAATTCCCGATCAATTGAAATACGCCAGCAGGAAGGGCATCCCCTTCGTCTGGTTTATCGAAGACGGCGGCACGCATCAGGTCAAGGATATGGGTACGGGCGCGCAGGTTCCCGCTGACCTGAAAACATGGACACCCCCGGACAGGAAGGCGCTTGATGAAGTGGCTTAAATTTATACTGCCCCTGATGCTGCTGACGCACGCCGCGCGGGCGGAACCTTATGTTTATGCGCCTGAACATTGCGAATTCACCATTACTTTCCCCAGCGAGCCGTTTCTGGGCCGCAAGTGCAATCCCGACAATCCGAAGCAGTGTCATGAGATCGTCAGCTTTACTAAAGTGTTCGATGTCACGGCCTCGCTGAATCTGAGCGTGGTTTGCAATCCTGCCGAAGATAAAATGTACGAGCGCTATAGCGGCGACGTGATGAAAACCACGCTGATCGCCATGGCGGGCCGCGGCAAGCTCGATGAATTCGAAACCGGGTTCAACGACATGCAGGCCACCAAGATGGCTTATATTCTTGGCTACGGCGAAAAAGGCGGTCAGGACCTGATTTATAACGGCCAGCTCTGGATCGGCCAGAAATCTGTATTCAGCCTTGAAGCCGATATCGTCGGCGATTATGTCGATGGCGCGGATGCCATGTTCGCCGAAATCCTGCAAAGCGTGCACCTCAAGAACCCGCCAGCTGCCGCTTCGGATGGTAAGACGCAGGACGCTAAAAAAGAGGAAAAGGCTTCCGAGTAATCCCCGCCCCGATAAAACTCGTCTGCCGGGGGCGCTGCGATTACGAAACGCCCGCCAGTTTACGGATTTTCTCCACCATCGAGAAAAAGCCGTTGCGGCGGTTGGGGGAAAGGTGCTGGTGCAGCCCCAGACGCTCGAAAGCGGTTTCGATATCGTAAGCGCGGACATCTTCCACAGGCTTGTCCTGATAGGCCACATACAAAAGATATACCAGCCCGCGCACGATCTGTGCATCGCTGTCCGCGATGAAATGAAACACGCCGTTTTGTATCGATGCCACAAGCCAAACCTTGGAAGTACAACCTCTTACGAGGTGTTCTTCAACTTTCAGACCCTCATCCATGGGCGGGAGACGGCCACCGAGATCGATCAGGTAGCGATACCGATCTTCCCAGTCGCTAAACAGCGCGAAGCTCTCGGCCAGTTCTTCCAGCGTTTTATCAGACATATCTTGCCGCCCTTCACGGTTCGTTAAAGGTTACGGGGCATTGATTACAGTATCGGGACTATACCGCCAACGAGGGCTTTAAAAAAGCATGGCATGACACAATTTCAATGAAATTAGGGGCTTGCGCGGATTCGCCGCTATTCGTAAATTAGAGGGATAAGATTCGCATTCCCACCCGCCCGGTTTATATAATGTAAGGGCACACTTCAGGTTTTTAAAGACAGGACGCCTCCCCGATGAGTACGAAAACAGGTTCCAGCGAAACAAAGAACACCCTTTACTGCTCTTTCTGCGGCAAAAGCCAGCACGAAGTCAGAAAGCTGATCGCCGGCCCGAATGTGTTCATCTGCAATGAATGCGTCGAGCTGTGCATGGACATCATCCGCGAGGAAGACAAGACGCAACTGGTCAGCCGCGGCGAAGGCAACGTTCCCGCCCCGAGCGAGATCAAGGCGGTCCTTGACGAATATGTGATCGGCCAGCAGAAAGCCAAGCGCGTTCTCTCCGTGGCGGTTCACAACCACTACAAGCGTATCGAGAACGGCGCCAAGAGCGATATCGAACTTGCGAAATCGAACATCCTGCTGGTCGGGCCGACCGGTTCGGGCAAGACCCTGCTCGCGCAGACGCTCGCCCGCATCCTCGACGTGCCCTTCACCATGGCCGATGCCACGACGCTGACCGAAGCCGGTTATGTGGGCGAAGACGTGGAAAATATCATCCTGAAGCTGTTGCAGGCTTCCGATTATAACGTTGAGCGTGCGCAGCGCGGCATCGTTTATATCGACGAGATCGACAAGATTTCCCGCAAGGGCGACAATCCTTCCATAACCCGCGACGTATCGGGCGAAGGCGTGCAGCAGGCCCTGCTGAAACTGATGGAGGGCACAGTGGCTTCCGTCCCGCCGCAAGGAGGCCGTAAACATCCGCAGCAGGAATTCCTGCAAGTGGATACGGCCAACATCCTGTTTATCTGCGGCGGTGCGTTCGCGGGCATTGAAAAAATCATCTCCATGCGCGGCAAAGGCACGTCTATCGGCTTTGGCGCGGAAGTGCGCGGCCCGGACGAACGCCGCGCCGGCGAACTGCTGCGTGAGCTGGAAACAGAAGACCTGCTGAAATTCGGCCTGATCCCTGAATTCGTGGGCCGTCTGCCGGTGGTGGCGACGCTTGAGGATCTGGACGAAGCGGCGCTGATCTCCATCCTGACCGAACCCAAGAACGCGCTGGTCAAGCAGTATCAGCGTCTGTTCGAGATGGAAAATGTCAAGCTGACCATCGATCAGGGCGCCCTGTCCGAGATTGCGAAGCGCGCGATCGCGCGCAATACGGGTGCACGCGGCCTGCGTTCCATTCTCGAAGGGTTGTTGCTGGATACGATGTACGAGATTCCGGATAAGGAAGATCTCGAGGAAGTCGTAGTAAATGCTGAAACCGTCAAGGACGGCAAACCACCGGTCTATGTC
>CAKTCH010000139.1 GCA_934538895.1 uncultured Alphaproteobacteria bacterium | reverse complement strand
GTTCATGGCCGCCAAAATTGCTGCGAAATCCCGCAGGTCTGCAATGAAATCTCCCCCCCGTACTGGCGAAGCCGCCAGAGTCCAGACGGTCAAGGAGGACAAGGAAGCCCGTTTTGTCCTCGACGAATCCGGGACGATCGTGCACGCCACGTCGGCTTTCGCCACGCTCGTCAGCCTGAAACCGGACAAAACCGCCGGACAGCCGCTGTCGCGCGTGATGGAATTCGCCGACCCTGATGACGCCCTGCGCATCCAGCCCCTGTTCGGGCGCGGCACAGGCGCCTATATCGACACCATTAACGAAGGCACGCATGAGATCTTGCTGCACGGACAGGCACAGCCAATTCGCGCGTTGTTCCGCTTTGATCGCGTCGCGTTACCCGATGGCCGCCGCTACATGATCGCGGTTGAAATGCCCGCGGACGCCAAGGCTGAAACCGGCAACGTCGACCCGCTCTTTTACAGCCGCCTGCAAAAGACGGTGAACCGCATTCTTGGCGGAGACGCCATATCCGCAAATGGCGCGCGCAAGACCATAGGCGCCGCCGCCATCCTGCCGAAAACCGGCGGTGACGATCTGCGCCATTTCGTCGATATGTCGAACGACGTCATGGCGGTCAGCACCGCCGACGGTTACTTCGCCCGCGTCAACGGCACGTTCCGCGACATTCTGGGTTATGACGACGAATCGCTGCGGGATATGACTTTCCTCGATCTCGTATGCGCTGAAGACCGCGCCGCCGTGCGCCGCACCATCCACAGCCTGATGCAGGACGATACCGGCGACGGTCTGATCGTCGATTTCGAGGCCCGCGTCGAAGCCAGGGACGGCTGCCTGCACTGGATCGAATGGCGGCAGAAGCGCAGCGGCGGCATGATCTACAGCGTCGGCCACGACGTCACCGCCATGAAAGAACATGAAGCCGCCCTGCGCCAGCAGGAGCAAATGCTCTCCGAAGCGCAGGCCATCGGCCACATGGGCCACTGGCGCTGGCCGATCGGTCACGACAACATTACATGGTCCGACGAAATCTACCGTATTTTCGGCGTCAGGCGCTCCTCCTTTGCGCCAAGTCTCGATACGCTGACATCCCTTGTGCACAAGCGCGATATCAGCCGCGTGATGCAGGCCTTCCAGCGCGCGATTATCGAGCAGAAGAATTACGAAATGGAATTTCGCTGCGTGCGCCCCGACGGCGAGACGCGCTACATTCGCTGCGAAGGCAAATGCGAACAGGACGAAGACGGCGACGTCGGTGCCCTGTTCGGCATCATGCAGGACATCACCGAACGCACATTGCACGAGCGCGATCTTCATGAGGCGAAAGACTCCGCCGAACGCGCCTATGCGGCCAAGTCGCAATTCCTCGCCAATATGAGTCACGAACTGCGCACGCCGCTGAACGCCATCATCGGCTTCTCGGAAATGATGCAAAGCCAGCTCCTGGGTCCGATCGGCACGCCGAAATATATCGATTACATCACCGGCATCCGTGAAAGCGGCGAACATTTGCTCGACCTCATCAGCGATATACTCGATATGTCGAAAATAGAGGCCGGGAAGTATGAACTCGATCTTGAGGAAATGAGTATCAGCAAGATCATCCCGCTGGCGGCCCACATGATGGAAGGGCGCGCGCAGGAAGGCCGCATCAAGATCGGCATCGAAGCGCCGAAGGAAAATCTGCACATCGTCGCCGACCGCCGCGCCATCATGCAGATCCTGCTGAACCTGCTGTCTAACGCCGTGAAATTCACGCAGCCCGGCGGTACGGTCAAGGTCGAATGCCTGCCGCGCGAAGAATATGTCTGCATCCGCGTCGTCGATACCGGCATCGGCATCCCCGCCAGCAAGATCGACGTGGTGACGCGCCCGTTCGAGCAGGCGGCTTCATCCTATACCCGCGAGCATGAAGGCACGGGCCTGGGCCTTTCCATCACCAAGGATCTGGTCGAGCTGCATGGCGGCAACCTGCATATCGAGTCGGCGGTGGGCGTCGGCACCACCGTGACGATCCGCCTGCCCTATAACGCTTACGATGACATGAAAAAGAAAAAAGGCCGTTAGGCCCCCGCAAAATCTCTGTCTATCTCTCCCGAACCGATCCCTATTCGCCGCTGCCGCCGGCCACCGAGATCGTCGGCATGTCTTCTTCCGCCGCAAGACACCCCTTAAGCCCCTCGATAAAGGTCGGGTACTTGAGCGCCACGCCCAGTTCCGTCTTGATGCGCTCGTTCCGGATACGCTTGTTGTCGCCATAAAAGCTGCGCGTGATCGGCGCAAGATCGGCTTCTTCATACGGAATGAGGGGCGGCGGCGTCAGGCCCAGCAGTTCGCAGGCAAGCGCAATCACTTCATAACTCGGCGCGGCGCGGTCATCGGCAAGGTTATAGGCTTGCCCCGGATTAGGCTGCGCCATCGACGCTATCAAAGCCTGCACGATATCCTCGACATGAATACGGCTGAAGGCATGGCCGGGTTTATTGATCCGCCGCGCCACGCCCGCCCGCACCGAGTCGAGGGCGCTGCGGCCCGGGCCGTAAATGCCCGCAAGCCGGAAAATATGTACGGGCAAGCCCTTCCGGCGAAACAGGCCCAGCCATTGTTCCTCGGCCTTCAGGCGGCGCGAACCGCGCTTGGAACTGGGGCGGCGTTCGGAATTTTCATCCACCCAGGCCCCGTCACGGTCGCCATACACCGCCGTCGAGGAAAGGTATCCGACCCACTGCAAAGACTTGAGCTGCAATATATCCTCAGCATGAAGCCGGAAAGCGGGATCGCCTTCATCGTCGGGCGGCGTGGAAATCAGCAGATGCGTGGTATCGCGGAGAAATAAAAGCGGGTCCTCGAGCGGATGGTCGAAATCAAAAAGAAAAGCACGGATTCCGTGCTGTTTCATATGGCGCCGTTTTTCATTGTCGCGTGTCGTGCCCGCCATATGCCAGCCGCCCTGACGCGCCAGCGCATAGCCAAGCCAGTCACAGCTATAACCGTAACCGAAACAGAACAGGTTTTTCTTTGCAGAATCCGACATGGTCCACGACTATAGCAAATAGAAAGAAGAGGATACAAGCTGTCCGGTAAATCGTCGTGGCGCGCCGGAGACAAAGCAATGACGAAAATTTAAAAATCGACGTCTTCGTAATGCTCGACCGGCGTAAAGCCGGGAATGCGGTCGGTCAGCAACGGCTGGAAACTCGGGCGCGATTTCACGCGCGCATACCATTCCCGCGCGGCCTGATGCTCTTCCCACGGCACGTCGCCGATATAATCGATAGCCGAAAGATGCGAAGCCGCCGCGATATCCGCCAGCGAGAAATCTTCCCCCGCCAGCCAGTTGCGCTTCTCGGTCAGGAAACCGATATAATCGAGATGATAATGAATATTGGCATGACCAGCGCGGATCGAGGGGCCGTGCGGCTCGCCCATTTTGAGGAAGCGCTTCATCAGTTTCTCGCCGACGAGATTTTCCGTGACTTCGCGATTGAATTTCATATCGAACCAGCTTACAAGGCGGCGCGTTTCCGCGCGCTGTACCGGATCTTTGCCCAGCAGGGTGATGTCGTCATAAACCTCTTCGAGATATTCGCAGATCACCTGCGAATTCGCGATCACAGTGCCGTCGGGTTCAACCAGCACCGGCACATCGCCCGCCGGATTGAGCGCCAGGAATTCCGTGCGCCGTTCCCAGACTTTCTCGATCGTCAGTTCGAAATCGAGCTTCTTCTCGGCAAGCACGATCCGGACCTTGCGTGAGAAAGGATGGAGCCATAGATGAAACAATGTCCTCATAGATACGACTCTACCCGAGGCGGAAAGCGAAGAACACCCCTAATGTCATTGTTTTTGCTGATTTATTAGGGTTACCGGAAATAACTTTCCTTATTGCGCTGCCGCATCGGTACGCGTGGCCACCACGGAAACCTTGACTTTTACTGGATTTCCAACAGCTTGTGTATCCTTCCATTCCCCCTGCCCGACGCCGAAATCAAGACGGTTGAAAGAGGCCTCCCCTTCCGCCCTTGCCACGTCGCGGCCCGATTCATCAAGGCTGAAAGTGATGGTGAGCGGCAGGTCGACGGTCTTCTTCACCCCGCGCAGATCCAGCTCCCCACGGGCAATATATTGATTTTCATTGAGTTTTTCAAATTTCGATACGATGTATCTCGATTCCGGAAACGATTCGACACTGAACCAGTCCTTGCCGGTCAGGGATTTGTCACGATCCGCGCTCTGGCTATCGACCGTCCTCATATCGATCATGATCGTGGCCGTGCTGTCCTCCGGCCGGCCCGCGTCGAAACGGATATCGCCGGTAAAACCCTTGAAAGCGCCGGTGATGGGCGCGCCTTGCTGCGTGGCCTCGAACGTCAGGCTGCTTTTGGCGGGATCGATGACCCAGACCGGCAACGGCGCCTGCGCCGCCGATGCCCCTAATGACGCCCACAGGATCAGCGCGGAAAACGCAAAAACGGCGATATGACGAATCATGCTCTAGATCTCCTTCTTGTAAAGGCCGGGCACCATGCGGCGCAACGTGCCGTCCTTATCGATGACATGGTGCTTCAGCGCCCCGGCGAAATGCAGGCCAATGGCGGCGATCAGCGCCCACGCCGTCAGGCCGTGAAACTGCACCGCCATGCGGGCGATTTCCTCGCTCGGCCCGACAAGGTTGGGCAAGGTAAAAAAGTTGAAAACGCTCACCGGAAAATTCTTCGCCGAAGACATGATCCAGCCCGAAAGCGGCATTCCTATGATCGCAATGTAAAGGAATATATGTGTCGCATGAGCCAGCCACCGCTCCCAGTTTTTATGGGTCGGCAGGGAACGCGGACGCGGATTCGTCAACTTCCAGAGC
>CAKTCH010000138.1 GCA_934538895.1 uncultured Alphaproteobacteria bacterium | reverse complement strand
GTGTCGTGCCCTTGCGCAAAGACAGCAGTTCGAGGATGCCGTATTCCTTGCCGGTGAGATGCAACGGCTTGCCGTCCACTTCCACGGTACGGGTATCGAGATTAACTTTAACTTTGCCGGTCGTGATCGTGCTCTGGCTGTGACCTTGCGAGCGGCGGACAATAGCCTGGATACGGGCGATCAGTTCGCGCTTGTCGAATGGTTTGGTCAGATAGTCGTCAGCGCCGAAGCCCAGACCCTTGATCTTGTTATCCAGTTCCGACAGGCCCGAAAGGATCAGGATCGGCGTTTCGACCTTGGACGCGCGCAGGCGCTTCAGGACTTCGTAACCGTCCATATCCGGCAGCATCAGGTCGAGGATGATGATGTCATAGTCGTAGATTTTGCCGATCTCAAGACCGTCTTCACCCAGATCGGTGATATCGACGATGTAGCCTTCGGACTTCAGCATTAATTCGATACTCTTCGCAGTGGACGTATCGTCTTCAACAAGCAGAACCCGCATGATTTTATCCTCGCTGAGGTGGGGGTTGTTGGGCAGTTATAAAGAGGGGTGTCCCTGTTACTGTTCTGGTCTTTTCTTATTAAACTTTATTAATATTAATCTTAACAAATTCTGAAGATGCCGACAAATCATTTCAAAAAAGATGTTGTATTTCAGTATTTTATTTGACAGAAGATAAAATTTTGCCTATAAAAATGCTATGTAAATTAAAAAATGGCGTTTAGCAGGAGCCTCCTGACTTAATAGCGTCCCGGCGATCATAAAATTACGGGCGAACCGGAAGGTCCGCCCGTAACATTAATTATAGGCTGGTCAAATCAGCGATTATATTCGCCGCGCACATTTGCGGGTGCGGAGCGTGCCACGGATACTTTCAACGCTTTCAGCGTGCGGGCCGTAACATTGCCGTCGCCTTGCAGGTCGCGGTCATACTGGAAAGCGCGCATCGCGTTGCGTGTACGGGAACCGTAAACGCCGTCGATCGGGCCGGCGTTATAACCGGCTCTGTGCAAGGCGCGCTGGATATTGGCGATGTCATGACCGTCCAGGCGGACGATCTGGCGCGTATCGAATTCCTTGTATGTGCCATAGGCATAATTATAGCGGCCATGCTTGCCATACTGGTATTCGGAGTTAGCCATAGCCGGTGCGCTCAGCAGAGTCAGAGCCAGAATGGATAATGCGATGCGTTTCATAAAAGTCTCTCCTAAGTTGGTTTGATTTCTCAGACTAGGTTTATCTGATTGAATGTACAGAATGCAGGTTAAGAAATGATGACGGCGAACGCCGCAAAAAATTTTAACCCGACACGTACGTTATAACCAGCGTAAATTAAAGTTGTGTTAATGCCATAAGACATATGAGAGCTTTTGCGGCATCAAGATTGAAAAAAGAGTCGTATTTTTCATACGGCTCTCGCGGGAAACTGTAAAATATTTTCCTAATCGTTATAGGAATGACCGCCCTGAATGCGCCCCATGTTATAAGCAGGCAGCAGTTTTTTATATGTATATGTGCTGATACCGGCAGCGGGCGCTATGTCGGCAGGCGCGATGCTCATATCCTGAACGGTGCCTGTCTGCAAACGCTGGCGCGCTGTGCGCTCAAGGGAATCTCTCTGGAAAATATAGCGGTTTTGTGCATCGATGTCGCCTCCCCCCGGCTCATATACAGGCGTATTGTTAATCGGGGCGCTGACGCCGACCTGGCCTGTGACAGCCGTGCCCAGCCCGCCGAATAAATCAATGGCCGATGCGTTCGAAGATGTAAAGACCAGCCCTACGGCCAGAACGGCTGAATAAAAAATATTTTTCATGACTTACCTCCCTAATAATGCAAGCTTGCGCTTCCATACTCTCCCTTTATTCATAACGATCCAGATCCCCATGAGTTCCCGGCAAGAAAAAGAGGCGGTAAAAAACCGCCTCTCTATCATGATTTTATCATTTGTTAACTAATCGTTATATGACATGCCGCCCTGTATTTCGCCCATGACGCGCGCGGATGGCGGAACATCATGGTGAACTGCGCCGGCAGAGGGGCTGATATCCTGAGGCGCTACGTGTGTGCTGGCCTGATATTGAGTGCGCGATTTCACATCCTCATCGTTATGATGACGATAGTCTTGCGCGCCATGATTATCGATACGTGTCCTCGTGGTCGCGCGGACTTGCGTATCGGCCCCGATATCGGCATTCGCGATCGGTGTGCTGACGCCCACCTGGCCGGATATCCCGGTCCCCAGGCCGTTATGCAGTGTCTCCGCATAAGCTGCCTGCGAAAACAGTGCCATGGTCGTGCCCAGAAGGGCGGTAAGCATAAAATGTTTCATCGTATTCTCCTGGATTAACGTGAAGACGTGCCGGTCACATGACCGTTTACGCCACCTGTCGCGCCTGCGGGCGGCGTGATCGTATCCAGACCGATACCCAGATGCTGCAATGTTTCAGCATTCAGATTCGTGCCTGACGATGTGCTCAGACCCTGATTTTGCTCGAAGCGGCGCAGCTCCGCAGCCGTGGCGTTGCCCCATCTGCCGTCGATTTCCCCTATGCGATAACCGCGGTCGTTGAGAGACTGCTGGATAGAGCGAACGGTGTCGGTATCCAGATTCGATGTGGCATAAACAGAACCCGTCGATCCACTGTTGCCCGCGGCACCGCCTGTGTTGGCATTATTTGTATTTACATCGGTGTTCGCGCCGGCGGAATTGCTGTCGCTGGTATTAACGCCGACTTCGCCGCTCATGCTGCTGCCGGGGTTGGTGCCTGTGTTGCCGCTCATGGAGCCGGACGTCTGGGCCATGGCCTGCGAAAGCGGAAAGGAAAGGGCCGTTACGGCCAGCAGTGTGTAAGCTACATGTTTCATATTCATTCTCCTTGTGGGATGCCTTGAGTGTGCCGAGTGACAACGCGCCTGTGCTGATAAAGTTCATAAAAAGAAGCGGAAATCGTACAGTAAGATTCAAAATCCCCATGTGCAGCAATAGGGAAATGCGTCTATAATATAGAGTGCATAAGGATTTTCTCCGCCATGGATCGCCTTTCTGAACAAGCCGAAGCCGCCCTTTCGACCATCCCGGACTATGAAGTCTATGGCCGGGTGACGAAAGTGCTGGGCTTGCTGGTAGAGATGGCAGGATTTGGGCAGGGTGTTTCGATTGGGTCGCATGTGCACCTGAAACCGCGCCGCGA
This sequence comes from uncultured Alphaproteobacteria bacterium, assembly GCA_934538895.1. Taxonomy (GTDB): domain Bacteria; phylum Pseudomonadota; class Alphaproteobacteria; order Micavibrionales; family Micavibrionaceae; genus Micavibrio_C. Next base: position 1,663 of record CAKTCH010000138.1, on the reverse strand, counting down.
TCTGGTTATTCCCTGCGAGGTGATCGGTTTCCGCGACAATCGCGCCTTGCTGCTGCCCTTTGGCACGCTTGAAGGCGTGACGCTGGGATGCCCGGCGATGATCCAGCAAAACCAGCCGGTGGTCACCCCTGATGAACGCTGGCTCGGGCGCGTCATCAATGCCATGGGCGCGCCGATAGACGGACTGGGGCCGCTGCCGCGAGGCGGCCACCCGATTCCCTTGCGCAACAAGCCGCCCGCGCCGCACAGCCGCCAGCGCATGGGCCAGCAACTCGATCTCGGCGTGCGTGCCGTCAATACGTTCCTCGCTACATGCAGGGGGCAGCGTATGGGTATTTTCTCCGGTTCCGGTGTCGGCAAATCGGTGCTGCTTTCGATGATGGCGCGTTATACGGCGGCGGACGTCAGTGTGATCGGCCTTGTCGGCGAGCGTGGCCGCGAGGTGCAGGAGTTTATTCAGGACGATCTCGGCCCTGAAGGCCTGAAACGTTCCGTCGTGATCGTGGCCACGGGTGACGAACCGGCGCTGATGCGCCGTCAGGCCGCTTATCTGACGCTGGCGACGGCTGAATATTTCCGCAATCAGGGGCAGCAGGTTTTGTGCCTGATCGACTCCCTGACGCGCTTTGCCATGGCGCAGCGCGAGATCGGGCTGAGCGCGGGCGAGCCGCCGACATCCAAAGGTTATCCGCCGACGACATTCGGCGAACTGGCGCGCCTGCTGGAACGCGCGGGGCCGGGCGCGCCGGGGCAGGGCGGCATTACCGGCCTGTTCGCCGTTCTGGTCGAAGGGGACGACCAGAACGAACCGATTTCCGATGCGGTGCGCGGTATCGTCGACGGCCACATCGTCATGGAACGCGAGATTGCCGACCGTGGCCGCTACCCGGCGATCAATATCCTGAAATCGGTTTCGCGTTCGATGCCGAAGGCCGTCAGCCCCGAACGCGGCGCGATCATCAAGCGCGCCAAGCAGATCATTACGACATATGAGGATATGGCCGAACTGATACGCCTCGGCGCATACCGCAAGGGCAGCGACCCGAAAGTGGACGAAGCGATCAAACTCTATCCGCAGATCGATGATTTTCTTGCTCAGAATAAGGACGACAATACCAGCATCGCCGAAGGTTTCGCGCGGCTTGGCCAGATTATCGGTATGAAGGGATGATAGGCCATGGCCGATCTTGATGCCCTGATCCGCCTGCGTAAACATGCTGTCGATGATAAACAGCGCGCCGTCGCGCAGCTCTACCGTGAAGCCGAAAATCTGGAGAAACAAAAAAAAGTCATCGAAGATCAGATGGCTGAAGAAAAGCGCCTCGCCGAGGAAATGAACAGGCCCGAGGCGATTGCATTCTACACACGCTATGCCGAAGGAGCGCGCAAGAAAATCGCCGCTCTGCAGGCATCGATCAGGAAGATGGAAGGGCGTATCGAAGCCGCGCAGGAAGATATGCGTGCCGCCTTCGCCGAAATGAAAAAAATACAGATCACGCAAACGCGCCGGGAAAAGCGCGAAGCGAAAGCCGTCCAGAAAAAAGAGGACGATCAGATGGATGAAATTGCGCTCGACCAGTACAGGCGGCAGGTGCTGGAAGACGGCAAGGAGTAAAAAGTGTTATTCACTTCTAATCTCCTATACGGAAGCGCTGAGTAGGTC
>CAKTCH010000137.1 GCA_934538895.1 uncultured Alphaproteobacteria bacterium | reverse complement strand
TAATAATACAGGGTCAGGCCCTTGATTACAAACATTTTATATCTTTATCCCGACCTTAGATAGGCAATGGCCTGATCCCGCTCGAACAGATAAAGCAGGTGCCGCAGGGCATCCCCCCTAACATTTTGTAATTCCACGTCTTTTTCAATAATTAACCGCGCGTCGTCCCGTGCCGCCGCCAGCAGCGCGCCATGCGCCGCCAGATCGGCCAGCCGGAACTGGATCAGGCCGCTTTGCCTTGTCCCGAGGATTTCCCCGCCGCCGCGCAGTTTCAGGTCTTTTTCGGCGATCAGGAAACCGTCTTCCGTGTCCCGCATGGTGGAAAGCCGTTCCCGGGCGGTCTCCGAAAGCGGGCTGGCATAAACGAGGAAGCAAAAGGATTTGTCGCCGCCGCGCCCCACGCGCCCGCGCAGCTGGTGCAACTGGGCGAGGCCGAAACGCTCGGCATGTTCTATCACCATGATGGTGGCTTCCGGCACGTTGACCCCGACTTCGATCACCGTAGTGGCGACCAGAACCGAAATCTCCCCGGCGGTGAATTGGCGCATGACCTCGTCTTTTTCGGCGGGTTTCATTTTGCCGTGGATCAGCCCCACCCTGTTCCCGAACCGGGCCTGCAATATCTCGTAACGCTCTGTCGCGGCGGCCAGATCCAGTATTTCGGATTCTTCCACCAGCGGGCAGACCCAGTAAACGCGCGCACCCGCCCGGGTCTGCTGGAGCAGCTTCTCGGCCAGGTCCTCCACCTTGTCCCGCGACAACAGCCGCGTATCGATCGGCTTGCGCCCCGGCGGTTTTTCATCGAGACGGCTGACGTCCATATCGCCGTAAGCCGTCAGCGTCAGCGTGCGGGGAATAGGGGTCGCCGTCATCACCAGTACATCCGTGGCCTTGCTCTTGGAAGATAGCTGCAAGCGCTGATGCACGCCGAAGCGGTGCTGTTCGTCGATCACCGCGCACCCCAGATCGTCAAAGGCGATACCGTCCTGAAACAGCGCATGGGTGCCGATCACGATCTGCGCCGCGCCGCTGGCGATCTGTTGCAGCAGCACCGCGCGCGCCTTGCCTTTGTCGCGCCCCGTCAGCACCGCGTAACGCACGCCCGCCGCATCCAGCCACGGGCGCAGGGATTCCGCATGTTGCCGCGCGAGAATTTCCGTCGGCGCCATCAGCGCGGCCTGCGTACCGCATTCGACCGCATTCAGCAGGGAAAGCGCCGCCACCACCGTTTTGCCGCTGCCGACGTCGCCTTGCAGCAGCCGCAGCATCCGTGTCGGGTCTTTCATATCGGCATATATCTCGTGCAGCGCCCGTTCCTGTGCGCCCGTCAATGTGAACGGGAGCGCCTTTAACAACGCTTTCCTGAGTCTCCCGTCGCCCGCAAGGCTGCGCCCGCTCTGGCGGCGGCTATGATGCCGCACCAGCGCCAGCGTCAGCTGGTTCGCCAGTAATTCGTCATAGGCGAGACGCATCCGCGCGGGATGGTCCGGGGCAATCCCGTTCAGGCCCGGTGGATTATGCAGCGTGTGAAGGGCTTCATGCCATGACGGCCAGTTGTTTTTGGCCCGCCACGCTTCATCCTGCCATTCCGGCAAGACCGGCGCTCTGGATAAGGCCGCCAGCACCGCCTTGCGGACCGGCTTCGCGGTCAATCCCTGCGTCATCGGGTACACAGGTTCGACGATGGCGATCTCGCCGATGTCTTCCGGCGTGCCGATGGCGTCCGGGTGCACGATCTGCGCGCGGCCATTGTAATAATCGATTCGCCCGCTCACGATCACCGTTGCGCCCACGGGCAGATTCTTTTCTATATAGTCCTTATGCGGGTTGAAGAACACGAGATCGAGCGCTTCCGTCTCATCCTTGCAGCGCACGCGGTAAGGAATATGGCGGCGATCGCTCGGCGTATGTTTCTCCACCGTAACCGTCAGCGTGACGATATGGCCGTTGGGCGCATCTTTCACCTTGGGCTGGAAACGGCGGTCGACGATATCGACGGGCTTGTGCCACAGCACGTCCAGCAGCTTCGGCCCCCCCGCCAGCTTCTCCAGCAGCTTGCCGTTTTTCGGTCCGATACCGGGCAGGGCGGTCAGCGGCGCGAACAGCGGATCGAGCGCAAACGGGCGTCCCGTTTTCCGGGGCGGTGCCGGCCTCTCGGACTCCTGTTTTCTTCTCGTCTGCATATAAAACAACCACGGATAAACACGGACGGGCACAGATATCCGTTTATATCCATGCCCATCCGTGGTTTATAGTAAAGACATGAAAACTCTAGAGGAATTAAACAACTGGCGCAAACGCCTGATCTTCCGCTCATGGCATCGCGGCACGCGCGAAATGGACCTGATTATGGGTTCGTTCGCCGACAGGAACGTGTCCGCCTTCACGGAAAGCGAACTGGCGGCCTATGAAACGCTGCTGGAAACGCCCGATCCCGATCTTTACAACTGGATCGCGGGGGTGGAAACGCCGCCCGCCAACCTGCTGACTCCCATGCTGGAACGGTTTTTATCCCACCGATTTCAGGATGTTAGTTGACATAAGGATTTTGTTTTGGATATTTTATGACGTTAAAAATAGTATTCCGGAATAGGAAAGGGAGTAAATCATGAGTGAAAATGAACATGCCGAACGTCTGCGCTTCATGAGCAACGCCAATCGTCGCGCGTTGCAACGTCTCGACAACAAATTGAGCGCCGCATTCACAAAGATTCAACAAAAGGGTGAAATCTCAGCCAGTACCTTAAACGGTCTGCTGGAAACCGCAGGCCGTGGCGCCCCGGAAAATCCGCAACGTCCTTACGTAAACGTTATCAGCAAAGAGGGTATGAAAGCTAAAGGCCTGGGCGATGTTTTCAATTTGGTTGAAACAGAAATCAAGATCCCTGAAGACGTTGCGCTACCGGTCCTGATACACTTGCAGGAACAAGTCGGGCGTGCATTGTTCGCTGCCGATAACCCCGATGCGGTAGTGTCAGGTCATGTTGGCCAGACCTATGGTAAAGAGCATGGCAAAGGCCTGTTCCCTTACAGGCTTATGAAACCTGCCTTTTCAGGTTGATTTCCTTGCCTAAGCGGCGGGGGAATAGTAAAAACGCCGCATGTCACAACATGCGGAAAAATCGGCGCACCCCGTTCTTGTTCATCCGGTCATCCATGGCGCGCCGGAAGGTCAGGATGCACGCATCCTGATCGAACGCGCCCGCGCGATCATGCCCGGCGATCGCGTGCTGATCCATGTCGCAATGGACGACACGCGCGTTGCCGCATTACAGGAGTTGATCGCCTTTTTCGCACCCGACGTCAAAGTGATATCCTTTCCCGCATGGGACTGTCTGCCTTATGACCGCGTATCCCCCAACGTCGAAATCGTCGCGCAGCGTGTCGCGGCGCTCTGCGGGCTGATATCGTGGGAACAACAGCGCGAACGCCACCCGCGCATCCTGCTCACCACCGTCAATGCCATCTCGCAAAAAGTCACGCCGAAGAAAATCATCGCCGGTGCCAGCCTGATCGCCGAACGCGGGGGAAGTTTAAAACAGGATCACTTACAAACCTTCCTGCACAATAACGGCTATAACCGCACTGACACCGTGCGCGAACATGGTGAATATGCTTTCCGTGGCGGCATCGTCGATATTTTCCCGCCGGGTTATGATGAACCCGTGCGCCTTGATCTGTTTGGTGATGAAATCGAAAGCATCCGCACCTTCGACCCCGCCAGCCAGCGCACTGATAAAAAACTTTCAAAACTGGTGCTGCACCCGGCCACTGAATTCTTTCTCGACGAAGATTCAATCGCCCGTTTCCGCGCAGGTTACCGCGAACTGTTCGGCGTCATCCACGATAACGACCCGCTTTATGAATCCATCAGCGCGGGCCGTCGTTATAACGGCATGGATCACTGGCTGCCCTTGTTCTTCGACCAGATGGATACATTGTTCGATTACGCCCCCAACGCACTGGTCACCACCGACCAGGCCGCGGAACAGGTCCGCACAGAACGCCTGACCCAGATCGTCGATTTCTATCAGGCCCGCCGCACGCTCGAAGAAGCGGGAAGCAAACGCAAACATAAAAAAGACGGTGCCGATGTTTCCCTAAGCGGCACCATCTATCACCCGATGCCATGGGCGCGTTTATATCTAAGCGATGATGAATGGCAGAAAAACCTCAGCGATATTTTCACGCTCTCACCCTTCGGCGCCGCCCATGAAGCGGAAGAGGGCGCACGCAAAGGCCGCGACTTCGCCGACATCCGCGCACTGCCGGACGGCGATATCTTCAAGGCGCTGGCGACCCATGCCGCCGACCTGCGCAAGGGCAACCGCAAAATCGTCATCGCCGCCTACAGCATGGGTTCTCGCGAACGCCTGCGCAGCCTGATGATGGCGGCGGGCTTCACCAGCCTGACCGATATCGCGGGCGCGGAAGACCTCAAGAAACTCGATCAGTTCCAGATCGGCATGGCCATCATCGCGCTGGAACATGGTTTCGTCGCCGATGATCTGGCCGTGATTACCGAACAAGATTTGCTCGGCGACCGCCTGACCCGCACATCGAAGAAACGCAAGAAAGCCGATAACTTCCTGCGCGAAGTCTCATCCCTGTCACCCGGCGATCTGGTCGTCCATATCGATCACGGTATCGGTCGCTTTGAATCGCTGGAGACAGTGGAAGCAGCCGGAACGCTCCACGACTGCCTGAAGCTGGTCTATGACGGCGGCGACCGCTTGTTCGTGCCGGTTGAAAACATCGAAGTCCTCTCGCGCTTCGGCGGCGAAGACGGCGTATCCTCCCTCGACAAACTCGGTGGCGCAGGCTGGCAAGCGCGCAAAGCCAAGGTCAAAAAAGACCTGATGATCATGGCCGAAGGC
>CAKTCH010000136.1 GCA_934538895.1 uncultured Alphaproteobacteria bacterium | reverse complement strand
GTTTGGCGGCCTCGCCCTGACGGGGCCAGAGGGGGATGATTTCTACCGCGCCGAAGCGCCGCCCCAGGGCCTGAACGATGTCGTCCGTCGCCCCGGCCTAGTGTTTCCTTAATTCCAAGATGCTGGTTCACGCGTTGGGATAATGTCGATTCCTAAAACGGCCCCCAGTGCGAAGAGAAATATCATAATGGAAACCAGAAGAAAGGGCAGTAGATACATTAATGCCAGAAAAAATCCTAAAGGATCTTCTTTGTAATTGTATTCCCCTTTAGTTTCTATTATTAGGCCACGCTTTTTGGGAAGACCTTCGATATAGAACTTTCCTTGCAGGATGGCACCCAAAAACGGATAACCGAACATGACTATACCGCCTAAACTGGTCAGTAACACAAAAAGCCAAGCTAGCATTGTCATTTGATTTCCCCTCTAACCAGTGACACATTCTTGAAATTATAGCCTTGGGACAGCCTGTATGGAAGCTCTGGTCATTCCCTATCAATCTGGCTGAAAATGGCCTTAAGTCAATGCCGCCATATCCCGCAGTATTCCGTCGGTTTCGGGGGTGTAACGGCCATCGGCTTGATGCAGGACTAGCCCCGGATGCAGGGTGCAGGGGGTCTGGCGGTCCTTGCGGGCCCGGATGATGACGCGTTTGGCGGCCTCGCCCTGACGGGGCCAGAGGGGGATGATTTCTACCGCGCCGAACCGGCGGCCTAAGGCTTGCATAATATCATCGGTCATGCCGGCCTGATGGATCATGGTGAGGGAGCCGCCGGAGCGCAGGTTTTTAAACCCGGCATCGATCCAGTCTTTGACCGACATGGCCTCATCGTGGTGACCAAGGGCATGGGCGCGCAAGGCATCGGGCGATACGCTGTGTCCCCCGGCTTCGAAATAGGGCGGGTTGCAGATGATGTGGTTGAAGGGGATGGTGGCGGCGTAATCACGAATGTCGGTTTGTATGAAACTGACTTTGCCATCCGCATCATTGAGCGTGATGTTGCGTTGTGCGAGAGTGGCGTAATCCGAGTGCAGTTCCACACCTGTTACGCAGCAGCCGACACGTTTGAACAGGCAGAACGATGCACCGCCGACTCCGGCCCCCATGTCCAGCACATGATCGTTCTGTTTTGCAGGGCAGGCGGCGGCCAGCATCACGCTATCGAGCGATGTACGGAAACCTTTGGGTGGTTGCAGCAGCCGCACACGCTTATCAAGGACGAATATTTCTTCCGATTGTTCCATAAGCCCTTTATAGGGATAAAACTTGCGCTTTCCAAGGGTTTCGGCTAATTCTTAACGCCATGCAAGGCCAATCCGCAGCACAGACGAAAACTCATGAATCCGGCAACCCGCTGGAGCGCATGGCGCATCTCCTTCACGATGATATGAAGAAGGTGAACGAGCTTATTCTCCAGCATATGAAATCCGAAGTGCCGATGATTCCGCGGCTGGCGGGTTATCTGATCGCTTCGGGCGGCAAACGCATTCGCCCGCTGATGACGCTGGCGGCGACGCGCCTTTTTGATGCCGGAACGCCGCGCCCCCATGCGCTGGCGGCGGCGGTTGAATTCATTCATACGGCCACGCTGCTGCATGATGACGTCGTGGACGAAAGCGCCGAGCGTCGCGGCAATCCTTCCGCCAATGTTGTCTATGGCAATCAGGCCAGCGTTCTGGTGGGGGATTTTTTATTTTCGCGCTCCTTCCAGCTGATGGTGGAGGATGGCTCGCTTGATGTTCTGCGCATTCTTTCCGATGCGGCGGCAGTGATCGCGGAAGGCGAGGTGCTACAGCTTTCCTTTGCCAATGATATGACGCTGACGCTGGGGCAGTATGAGAAGATTATCGGCTGCAAGACAGCGGCGCTGTTCGCGGCGGCCTGTGAAATCGGGCCGGTCATCGCCGGGCAGGATGAAGGCGCAATCAAGGCGTTGCGTGATTACGGTTATAATCTCGGCATGGCGTTCCAGATCGCCGATGACGTTCTGGATTATACCGCCGATCAGGACAGGCTGGGCAAAACCGTGGGCGATGATTTCCGCGAGGGCAAGCTGACCGCGCCGGTGATCTATGCGCTGGCCGATGCCGACGAAGGCGAGAAGGCGTTCTGGCAGCGCACGATGGAAGACCGCATCCAGCGCGAGGAAGACCTGCCGCGCGCGCTTGAAATCCTCAGGAAGCATAAAGCCTTTCAGCGCGGCATGGATCTGGCCCGCGCCTACGCCCGGAAGGCGCAGGAAAACCTGAAAGACGCGCCCGGGGGTGAACTCTGCGATCTCCTGAAAGACCTGACGACATTTACCGTCGATCGCGCTTACTGATTAACGGTAACCCGGAACGGTTCTCGGGTTCACGCCCTGCTTTCCTGCACATCCCTCGATCGCCTTGACATTTAGCTCCTCCAGGCGCTGCAAGGCATTCAACGCGCCGTCGATCGCGCCGCCGACGGTGCCGGTCTTGTTTTTAACGATCTCGCTGCTGACGATATATCCGCTGCGGCATTGCTCGAAGGTGATTTTCTCCCCCATGGGCAAATCGTCATAGGGCTTGCCGGAAGCGCAGGCGGCGAGCGCCAGCGCGGCGCACAGAGTGATTGATTTAGGGGTCATAAGGCCCACTCTTCATATAAAGAAAGAAGATAATTCTGGCAGATTTTAACCCTTTTCACAAAATCTTCTTTACAAATTCCGGAAAAATTATATGTTCTGGGCCCTGACCATATATCGGAGCATAGCTCAGCTTGGTAGAGCGCTACGTTCGGGACGTAGAGGCCGGAGGTTCGAATCCTCTTGCTCCGACCATCACCCCTCTGACTTCCCGCATTCCTCAAGATTTCCCTCTACAATAGCCATTTCATTTCTCGAATACTCCGAGATTTTTTCCACGGTAACGGTGGGCGAAAATCATCTTGAGATTTTTTATTTCCGGCTGGTCGTCCTTAAAACGCACGACCGCCCACCCGTCTGGGTGCGCTTCAAACCATGCCTCAAGTTGATCGGGCTGCAAGCTATCGACCGGCGTTTCATGGCGCGCCATAAAGCCTAATTCGCCGTGATAATTGCGGACAAAGGCCAGATCGCGGGTCGGCTGCGTTTTCACGATTTCCGCGACATGCTCAAGCGTGTACCGCTTGAAAAAGGTGTGCGCGGCGATCATCTGCCCGCCGATGAATAGCACCAGAACGGCGGCGAAAGCCTTGACCAGCGTTCGCGTTTCAAGCCTTTGCAGGCAATACGCCGCAAGCATGGCGATGCCTGGCACCAGCGGGACGAGATAGTGCGGCTGCTTTCCGCTTATCAGGGAAAAGGCGACCACAACCGGCACGAGCCAGAAAGCCAGAAAGCGCAAACCCTCATGTAATTTCAGCCCGGCCTTGGCATGGGACAGACCACGCCAGAAGGACGGAAAGAAAAGCCACGGCATGAAAATGACCGGGATGAACGGCAAGTAAAACCAGAACGGGCGCACATGCGAGGCGTTGAAATTCCCCGTTATCCGCCCGGCGGTCTGATTCCACACCAGCCAGAACGCAAAGTCGCTATCCGCCGCTTTCAGAACGGGAACCAGCCAGAACAAAACCGGCAGCACGGAAACGGCAAGCGCGGCCAATATGCCGCCGTACCATTGCGGAGCCCTAGAAAACTCTTTCACCCAGAACGGGGCCAGAAGTTCGACCTGCAAGACATAGAGATACGCCACCGGGCCTTTGGTTAAAACACCCATGCCAAGGCACAGGCCCATGAGCAGCGCATAGCGTAAGCGGCGATCCTGCCGGAAATAGTAAAGGCAAATCAGGGAAAGAAGCACGAAGGAGCACAGCATGAAATCAAACATGACCAGCGTGCCATAGATCATAAACGGAATGCCGCCCGCCATGATAAGCCGGACGCGCTGGCGGTCTTGGATTTCAGGGAAAAGACGCTTGTTTAGAAAGCCCGTCAGATAGACGCAGGCCATCGAGAAGAGCACAACAGGGATAAGGCCCGCCCACCGGCTTATACCGAATACCGACCATGAAAGATTTATCAGCCAGAATAGCAGCGGCGGTTTGTGGTGGTACGGCTCAAAATTCACCGTCAAGGGCTGAAGCCAGCCTTGGCGCAAAAACATTTCCCATGCGACCGTCATATAGCGCGTTTCATCAATCGGCAGCAAAGGCCGGAACGATATGGCGGTTAAAAACAGGGCGAGGATAACAAAAGGGAGCCACAGATTTTTGGCTATGGTGGAAAAATTCACTAGGTAAATTCCTTGTACTTATTGAGCGACAGCGGTTTGCGATTCGTTGCGCCGGATGAGGTACAGATTGCGCGCATAGATAAAAAGGCCGGTGCTTTGGCCGAGAATGAAAACCGGGTCTTGCCGGTAAATCGCATACGCGCACAGGGCAAGTCCGCCCCCGATGCTGAAATACCAGAATGTGTGCGGGATAATGCTATTCCCGGCTTTTTCAGAGGCGATCCATTGCACGATAAAGCGCATGGAGAACATGGCTTGACCAAGAAAGCCTATGATAATCCACATCGTTTCAGTGGTGAGATAAGTAGTCATTTTTCATCCTTAATTGAGGTCTTCGGTTATTTTTGGAAAGGCATAGGGGCGCGTTTGAAGCCACCGAACGCCTAACAGATCGGTCACGCCCACAAGTGCGCGGCTGAAATTGCCATACTTGGAAACGCCGTGCTGCCGCGGGCGGTGCGAAACATCGACATGAACCAAATCGACGCCGCCCCGTATCATCAGCGCGGGCAGAAAGCGGTGCATGTGATCGAAGTAAGGCAAGGTGATATAATCCTTGCGGCGGAACATCTTTAAAGAGCAGCCCGTATCTTTCGTCATATCCTTGAGCAAGGCAGAGCGCAGGCGGTTTGCAAAGCGCGAGGCAAGGCGGCGGGAAA
>CAKTCH010000135.1 GCA_934538895.1 uncultured Alphaproteobacteria bacterium | reverse complement strand
CGACGAGGCCAAGGGCGAACGCCTGGACCAGCTGGAGGATCCGTTCAAGCTCTACCGCTGCCACACGATCATGAACTGCACCAACACATGCCCGAAAGGCCTCAATCCGGCGAAGGCCATCGGCGAGATCAAAAAGATGATGGTGGAGCGCCGCTAGAATTCCGGTATCCATGGGGAGATAGAATATGGACGTTGTCAGCGCAGTCAGCTTTCCTTACGCCGCTACATTGCCTTCGGCACTGGGGGCGTTCGCCCTCGGCCTGCTGTGGTATCACCCCAAGGTGATGGGGCGCCGCTGGATGGAACTGCGCGGCCTGACGGCCGACGATATCAGGGTCAGGCCCGTCCAGTATATGACGACATTGCTGCTGTGGCTGCTGGCGGCGGCGTTCTTCTCGTTCTTCGTCGATGTCCTGAAGATCGACCAGATTCATGAATTCATCAGTCTGGCCTGCCTGATCTGGGTGGCGTTCTCGATGCCGCCGACGGTGATGGGGTCGCTGCTGACAGGTGTGTCGTTCGAAGCGGTCGCGATCGATATGGCTTATCAATTGGGCGGCTATTACGTCTTTGCCATCGTGCACATCCTGATGATTTTCCTGCCGGACGCGCTTTCAGCCATACATTGAACGACGGCCACATCCTGAGGATTCAGTAAACCTGCGTGGCATCGACATGGGTCGTGCAGGTGCCGCCGGAAACCACGATCTTTTTATTCCGAAGCGCCAGCCTGTGTTCGCAGAAGGAAGTGCCGCGCACGGGCATTTCGTATGTCCCGGCATCCGAGGTCATGGAAATCATGCCTTTTTCGATGCTGGTAAAAACGGCGGCGGCGCTGTTGCCGTCCTCTTCGATTTTCACATACTCGATATTGACGTGGGACTCGCGCTTCTGCACGGCTTTCTGATCTTTCAGGATCTGGCCGATATAATCCATGCGGCCCATCTCGACGGTTTCCGCGCGCGTGCCGCCCTGGGCCTGTTCGATGTTCATGTTGGTTTTGAACGTGCTGGCCTCGCTTAAATGGTCCATGAACCACATGGTCGTGGCGTATTGGTCCATACCGGGCTTAAGCCCCAGCGCTGTATCCGTCATATCGTGAATGAACGCGCTGACATTCTCTTCCGTCAGTCGTGGCGATTTCGGTTGTCCGCCCTGACTGATGAACGTCACGGTCAGTATCATGCCCAGAAATAGGTTGAAGCTCGCCAGCCCCAGCAATTCAAGACTTCTCATCGGAAAAACGCCTGCGCTCCCACTTGCCGTTGCTGCTCGTGCCGCCTCCCATGCGCCCGCGCGCGGCACCCCGGCGGCAGGGACATACAATCTTGATTATCGCCTGTAAAAGGTAAATTTATGGAAAATATGCGGGAGCAAGAAGAATTTTGAAATTGTAAGGAAGCTTATCGCTCAAGGCGCTCTCTTTCCCGGGCTTTTTTCAATTCTTTCTTGGCATCGACGCGGCGGTGGTTCTGGCCATAGGTTTCCCGGTACCGTTCATAATAATTCTGATGATATTCCTCGGCGGGCCAGAATGCCGTGGCGGGCTTCATTTCCGTGACGATCGGGCGCCTGAAATACTTCTCCGCGCTCAGCCTGTCGATCACGGCCTGCGCGATGCGGCGCTGTTCCTCGTCGTGATAATAAATGCCGGAACGGTACTGGCTGCCTTCGTCGACCCATTGTTTGTTCAGTTCCGTCGGATCATGCGCCCGCGTCAGGAAATGCGTGACCAGTTGCTCATAGCTGATTTTGGCGGGATCGAAATAAATCTCCATCGCCTCGGCGTGGCCGGTCTTGCCCGTGCTGACATCTTCGTAAGTGGGATTTTGCGCATGGCCGTCCGTATAGCCGACGACAATAAACAAAACGCCGGGCAGGGGGCGGAATTCGCTCTCCGTACACCAGAAACACCCGCCCGCGAACGTCGCCAGGGGGGTATTACCGGGTTTTTCTTTCAGATAATCCGGTCCGGCTTCCGCGCGGGCAGGTGAAAATATTGAAAACATGGTTAAAAACGCGACCGTTAAAGCGGCAAGGGGGAAGGGGCTTTTCATGCGGTCGTCCTTTCTATACCAATAATCTAGTACGAAACCGGGTTCCGGAAGGGGCGTCCTTGAACAAAAAATCGATTTTCGCATGGTGCCTGTTCGACTGGGGAAACTCGGCCTTCGCCACGGTTATCGTGACCTTCATTTTCAGCGTCTATTTCGCGCGCGGCATCGTGGGGGATGAAGTGGCGGGTTCCGCCCAATGGGGCTATGCTCTGGCGCTCTCCGGCATCCTGATCGCGCTGTTAAGCCCGCCGCTCGGCGCCATCGCCGATGATTACGGGGCGCGCAAGAAATTCCTGATCTTCTTCTCGCTTTTATGCGTAATCCCGACGGCGCTGCTATGGTTCGCGGTCCCCGATCCGGCCTTTGGCAATGTGCTGATGGTGCTGACGCTGGTGGTAATCGCTAATGTCGGGTTTGAAATCGCGCTGGTGTTCGCCAATGCCATGCTGCCGCATATCGCGCCGCCGCGCATGATCGGGCGTATTTCCGGCTGGGCATGGGGGCTGGGCTATATGGGCGGATTGTTCTGCCTCGTCCTCTCGCTGGTATGCCTCGTGGGGCTGGGTGAAATGAAGCCGCTGATTCCTCTGCCGCAAGGCCAGTCCGAGCATATTCGCGCGACAGGGCCGCTGGTGGCGCTGTGGTTTTCGATCTTCCTGCTGCCGCTCCTGCTCTTTACCGACGATGTGGGCCGCACGGGCATGGGCATGGGCGCCGCCGCGCGCAAGGGCGTCAGCGACCTGATCCATACGCTCAAGAATATACGCCGGTATAAAAATCTGGCCACTTTTCTGGCCGCCAGCATGATCTACCGTGACGGACTCAATACGCTTTTCGCCGTGGGCGGGCTTTACGCGGCGGGTACCCTCGGCATGACGTTCGAACAGATTTTGATTTTTGCCATCGGCCTGAATGTCACGGCGGGCATGGGCGCGATGGGCTTCGCCTGGCTGGATGACGGCATCGGTTCCAGGCGCACGATCATGATCGCGCTTGCGGGCCTGATCGTAACGGGTATCGGCGTCATAATGGTCGCGGATGTGAAGGTGTTTATCGGGCTGGCGCTGGTGCTGGGCCTTTTTCTCGGGCCTGTGCAGTCCGCCAGCCGCACGCTGGCCGCGCGTCTCGCGCCGCCGGACATGATAAACCAGACTTACGGTTTCTATGGCCTGACAGGGAAATGCATTTCCTTCCTCGGGCCGCTTCTCTTCGCCATTGCGACACAGGCGTTCGACAGCCAGCGCGCGGGCATCGCGACGATCATTGGCTTCTGGCTGGTGGGTATGGTACTGCTGGCGAAGGTAAAGGAGCCGGGATGAGCCTGAGTATTATCCGTAAACATTCACCCCACCATGGCGAACGCGTGAGCGGCGCGGCGCCGTCATTCCTGATCGTGCATTACACGGAAAGCCCGGATGTAACGGACCCGGACGGTTATTTCATGGCGACGATACCGCGCGATGACGGTACGCGCGTGAGCGCCCATTACATGATCGATATTGACGGCACGGCTACGCAGTATGTCGGCGAGGATCGCCGCGCATGGCACGCCGGTGCTTCCGAATGGGAAGGCGTCGCCGATATCAACAGCCATTCCATCGGCATTGAACTGGTGAATGGCGGCACGAAATACGGTTACACCGAGTTCGCCGATGCGCAGATCGAGGCGCTGATCGCCTTGTCGAAAGATATTATGAACCGCCATGGCATCCCCGCCCGGCATGTGCTCGGCCATGCCGATGTGGCGCCGGGGCGCAAGATCGACCCCGATTACAAATTCCCCTGGAAACGGCTGGCCGGTGCCGGTGTCGGCGTCTGGCCGCAACCGATACAATCCGATTTCAATGACGCCGCCGCGTTGCTGCGGAACGACATGACGTTGAAACGGGCGCTGGCGGCATACGGTTATAATCCGGCGCTTGATCTGCCCGTGCTGGTTACGGCATTCCAGCGCCATTTCCAGCCCGAAGCCTTTACCGCGCCGTTGCCCTTCGCCGGGACGGCCAACGATGAAACCGCCCTGCGCCTTTCCGCCCTTCTGCGCCAGAAGCTTGCCCAGGAACTTGCTTTAAAACCCTGATTGGGCCATAGTCGCCCCGCCAGAAGAACGGATGGCCGCTCTTAGCGATAAGGGAGGAAAGTCCGGGCTTCACGCAGATACGGTGCCGGTTAATGGCCGGGCAGGGCGACCTGACAGAAAGTGCAGCAGAGAACAGACCGCCTTCCTTCGGGAGGGTAAGGGTGAAACGGTGGGGTAAGAGCCCACCGCCGGACCGGTAACGGGACGGGCTAGGCAAACCTCACCGGAAGCAAGACCGAATAGGGGCCGCGCATAAGGCTGTCTGCGCCTTGTGGCCCGGGTTGGTCGCTCGAGGTGGCCGGTAACGGTCATCCCAGATGAATGGTCATCGTTCCTCGCAAGAGGAATACAGAACCCGGCTTACAGGACTTCTGGTTTTTTATAATTGAAAACCGCCCGGCATAAACCGGGCGGTTTCCTTATGCGTTTGCCGGACTGCGGCTCATGGCTGCCCTTGATCACAGGGACCGCGGCAGAGGCCACAGTTTTTCGGCGAAATTGATAGTCTGGTCCAGACGCGCGGTTTTCCAGGCGGAGTACAGGATCGTACCCGCGAAAAGGCCGCCGTGAACAGCCAGGACCATCAGGATGATGATTGAAAACATGATGTTTACCTCCCCACATTCAAACATTGATACTCATCATGTGAGGCTATCATTACCATAAATTATTATTAACTTTCAAGCGTTTCAGCTTGCGGAAATACAAAGTTTCATCAACCTTTGGTTGCGTAACAGGGTAAAAACCCAGCAATTCCGCACTTCTCCGCGCCTCAAAAA
>CAKTCH010000134.1 GCA_934538895.1 uncultured Alphaproteobacteria bacterium | reverse complement strand
GGTAATAGGCCGGATTGGCGCCGAGGGTGGGGATGGTGGCGCTGCCCGTCAGTTTCTTGTTGAGCGCGGCGCACAGGGGCTGGCTGATCTGGTGGGCGGCGAGCATGATTTCCTGCGCGCTGGAGGGCGTGCCTTCGACATTGTTGAAGCGGCCGATATACCAGCCCGCCGCCGGGTTGGCGGCCGTGCCGGTAAAAATTTTCGGGTCGGCCTGCAAGGGAGACAAGCCGCCGCCGCTGGGATGGTAGAGGTTGTTCATGGCGTTCGTGCCGTATGCGCCGCTGCCGGGCAGAACATAGATGATATCGTTATACTCGCTGCCGGCGGCGACCATCTGTTCGACCACATGCGCGGCCGTTCCGGCATAGGCCAGCACGTCCTTGACCTGCAGGGCGAGGAGTTCGTCGCTGGTAGAGAGGTTTTCGCTCTGCTTGTTCTGGCGCGAGAGGACCAGCGTCAGCGCGCCGAACAGCGCGATGGCGAGCAGGATATACACCATGACGTTGCCGCGCTCGCGCCCGGCTCCGCATGAAAACATATGGCAATTCGCTTTCCGACCCATTACACTCCAGTCTATCATGAATAATACGATGGGCGACCCGATAATTTCGCTGGATGTGCTGTCTGCCGCGCTGGGCGCGGCGGGCGGATTTTTGCTGGCGGCGTGCCTGTTCCTTATATGGCTGGCGTCGCTTGCGCGGCAGAAGGCAGCGCTCGAAGCGCGGTTGGAGAGCGAGCGCGCGGCGCTGGAGGGGCAATTCCAGGGGCTGGCGCAGTCCGTCCTGCAAAACAACGCCGAGCATTTCCTCACGCTGGCGCAGGAAAAACTGAAACAGGCGCAGGCGGCAGGGACGCATGATCTCGACAAACGCTCGGACGCGATCGCGCAGATGGTCAAGCCGGTCGAAAAATATCTCGAACAGCTCAAGGGCGCCGTAGACCAGCTGCACGGCACGGACAAGGCGATCCGCGACGATCTGAAAATCCTGCAAGGGGAGACGGCGAAGCTGACGGGCGCGCTGAAAAACCCGGCGGCGCAGGGCAAGTGGGGCGAATTCGTGCTGGAGCGCCTGCTCGACAAGGCGAACCTCATCAAGGGCGTCCATTATGACACGCAGGTGGTGATGGACGGGACCGACGGCGCGCGCCAGCGGCCCGACGTCGTCATCCATCTGCAGGACGGCTTCAACATCGTCATCGACGCGAAGGCGCCGATCACGGAATTCGTCAACCGCATCGATGAGGAAATGAGCGAAGGCGGGCGCATGGATCTCGCGCGGCATTTGTCCCGCGCCGTGCGCAGCCATATCAAGGCGCTCGGCGGGCGCGGATACTGGGCGCAGCTGGACAGTCCCGATTTCGTCGTACTGTTCCTGCCGTCCGAGCATTTGTTCTCCAGCGCACTGATGGCCGATCCGGATCTGGTCGATTTCGCGGCGGAAAATCAGGTGGTGGTCGCGTCGCCGACGCTGATGATTTCCCTGCTGCGCGTCGTGGGCTTAAGCTGGCGGCAGGCGGCACTGGCCAAGAACGCACAGGATATCTCGAAGCTGGGGGGCGAATTGTACGAGCGCATCTCGACCTTCAAAGGTCACATGGAGAAGGTGGGTAAAGGGATTGAAGGGGCGCTTGGCGCCTATAACAAGGCGGTCGGCGCAATGGACAGCCGCGTATTGGTGAGCGCGCGCAAGCTGCGCGAGTTGCAAGGGGTGAGCGCGGATGATATGGAAGCGCCGGCGATGATCGAAACGGCGCCGCGCCCGATCGCCGCGCCGCAGGATACTGACGACGATGAACAAAGAACGCGATACGGCTCATGACCGATACCTATAAAATCCTGATCGTGCCGGACCCGGTCCTCAAGCAGACGGCTTCGCCTGTGGCCACGGTGGATGCCGCCCTGCGCAAGCAGATGGACAAGATGCTGGCAACGATGTACGCCGCGAACGGCATCGGCCTTGCCGCCAATCAGGTCGGCATGCTCAATCGCGTGCTGGTGATGGATATCGCCCAGCGCGAGGACGACAAGGCGAGCCGCCAGCCGATCTTCATGGTCAATCCTGAAATCATTCATGAGAGCGACGAGCCCAGCATCTGGGACGAAGGCTGTCTCTCCATACCCGGACAATATGCCGAGATCGAGCGCCCGAAAATTGTGCGTGTAAAATATCTGGATTATGATGGCAAACAAGCGGAGGGTGAATTCTCGGACCTCGGCGCGCACTGCGTGCAGCATGAAATCGATCACCTGAACGGCACGCTGTTTATCGACTACCTCTCATCGCTCAAACGCAACATGATCCTGAAGAAAGTGCAAAAGGCACTGAAAGAGGCGATGTGATCAGGGATCCGCAGTCCGTAATCCGATGATGGAGTTTGCAAAAACATATAAGGATTTACGCGTCTTTCAAAAGGCATATGATGCGTCGTTGATCATCCATAAAACCACGCTTGGTTTTCCCAAGATAGAGCAGTATGCGCTGGGCGATCAGATGCGCCGTTCCAGTAAATCAATCTGCGCCAATATCGTGGAAGGATTTGGAAAACAGGCAGGATCGAAAAAGGAATTTCAAAGATTTCTTTCGATGGCGACGGGTTCGTGTGATGAGATGCAGGTCTGGCTGCGATATGCGCATGATCTGGGCTATATAGAGAAAAAATCATTTGAACAATGGCTGGAAGAATATAATCACATTGCCCGTATGCTGCAGGCCTTGCATAAGAGTATCGACGGATAACGGATGACGGATAACAGATTACGCATTATCTTCATGGGTACGCCCGATTTTGCGGCTGGCGCATTACAGGCGCTGATCGATTCACCTCATGATATTGCCGCCGTTTACTCCCAGCCGCCAAGGCCCAAGGGGCGCGGCCAGCAGGTGCAAAAAAGCCCGGTGCATATTCTGGCCGAGCGGCATGGCATTCCTGTTCATACGCCGAAAAATTTCAAGGATGAACAAGACCGCGCGGCGTTCGCGGCGCTGAAGGCCGATGTTGCGGTCGTCGCGGCGTACGGACTGATTTTGCCGCAAGAAATTCTGGACGCACCGAAATATGGATGCCTGAATATCCATGCCTCGCTGCTGCCGCGCTGGCGCGGGGCGGCGCCGATCCACCGCGCGATCGAGGCGGGCGATGACAAGACGGGTGTGACCATCATGCAGATGGAAGCGGGCCTTGATACGGGACCGATGATCGCGAGTGAGGAAATAGTCATCACGCCGGAAATGACGACGGGATTATTGCACGACGCGCTGGCGGGCATAGGCGCGCGCATGATCGTGGATGTGCTGGGGCGCCTGCAAGGCGACGGGCAGATTCTTTCAACCGCGCAGCCGGAAGACGGCGTGACCTACGCACAAAAAATATCGAAGGACGAGGCGCACATAGACTGGGGCAAGGACGCCGGGACGATCGAGCGCATGGTCCGCGCGTTTTATCCCTTCCCCGGCGCGTGGTGTGTTTTGCCCGATGGGGCGCGGATGAAAATTCTCGGCGCGGTTTTGTCGGGCGAAGCGGGGCAGGCGGGCGATATCTTGAATGATTCAGGCGACGTCGCCTGCGGGGAGAAATCTTTGCGCCTTGTCACGGTCCAGCCCGAAGGGAAAAAGCCGATGGAGGCGACAGCGGCTTTCAACGGCGGGTATCTTAAAAAAGGAATGCGCCTGTCATGAGTGCGGTGCGCTGGAAACTCACCATCGAATATGACGGCCGTCCCTTTTCGGGGTGGCAGTTTCAGGACCACATTATTTCGGTGCAACAGGTGGTCGAGGAAGCGATTAAAAAATTCTGCGGTCAGGACCTGCGCGTTCATGTGGCGGGGCGCACCGATGCGGGCGTGCATGCGCGCGGACAAGTCGCGCATTTCGATCTTGATTACGGCGTGCGTCCCCTTACCGGCTATGACCTGTTAAAGGCGATCAACGCGCATCTGGGCGATTATCCGGTATCGGTTGTGGATGCGCAGATCGTGCCGGAAACATTCCATGCGCGGTTTTCGGCGCTGAATAAATTATACACCTACCGTATTCTCAATCGCCCCGCGCGTGCCGCGCTGGATGTCGGGAAAGTATGGCATGTGAAACGGCCGCTGGATGATGCCGCCATGCATGCGGCGGCGCAGCTATTGATCGGCCAGCATGATTTCACCAGTTTCCGCGCAAGCGAGTGCCAGGCCAAAACACCGGTACGCTCTTTGGACCGCGCGGAGGTGGTGCGTTCGGGCGATTATATCGATTGCCATTTCGAAGGGCGCTCGTTCCTGCATCATCAGGTGCGCAACATGGTCGGCACGCTGGTATTGGTGGGAGAGGGAAAATGGACCGGGAACGATGTGGCGGCGGCATTGGCCGCGCGGGACAGAACCAAAGCCGGCCCGACCGCGCCGCCGGACGGTTTGTATTTAATGCGGATCGATTACGAATAAACAGGGATGGCGGAGTATGCTTGATTTATATCGCGGGCTTTCCCGCTATGAGGGCTCGCTCTGCGCGACGTTCGCTCTGTCCGATGCGGTGAAAAAAGGGTTCAATACGGACGACCCCGGTTACCGCCATGCGGATGTGGCGATGGTGCCGGAATATTTGCTGGTGGATTTATCCGTGCTGGACGAAGAACTGGACGAGACCGCGCAGGCGACGATCGACGCGCTCGATATCCGGCTCGACGCAGAGGTATTGCAGGTTGTGAAACAATCGGCGGTCGATGCGCTGAAACGTAAAGGCGGGTTGGACAGCCTGCCCGTTTCGGACTGGCGCAACACTATCCGCATAAAAGGCCCGGAACAGAAAAAACCCCGCCCGGCTATGTAGGGGGAGGGGGATCGCCGGACGGGGGAGTTTCAGGGTCTTTTCAGGAAAGTAAGGAAACGATGTCTGAAGTCGTCTCTTACAATGGCTAAGATGGCCCCGGTACACGTCATTTCAATGGTGCTGATGTGACC
>CAKTCH010000133.1 GCA_934538895.1 uncultured Alphaproteobacteria bacterium | reverse complement strand
GCATGGCCTCCAGTATAGCCCTTTGCTTGCTGCTTAAAGGGGCTTTCTGGCCTTTGGGTTGCTCGGCGACAGCTTCGTCGACTTTGGCCAGCAGCGCTTCAGCGTTCATGCCCCCGCGCGGCGCGGCAGCGGGAACGGCGGCAATCGCGGGCGCTTGCGCGGCGGCAGCGGCAACCTGGGCCTTGCCCTGCCCCTTGAGCAGCTTTTGCACACCCTTGATCGTGTAGCCTTCGATATAGAGCAGGTTGTGAATACGCTTGAGCAACGCCACGTCTTCCGGACGGTAATAACGCCGGCCACCGCCGCGCTTCAGCGGCTTGATCTGCGTGAATTTGGTTTCCCAGAAACGCAGGACATGCTGCGGCACTGCCAGTTCGTCAGCCACTTCGCTGATGGTGCGGAAAGCGCTCGGCGCTTTCTCTTTCGCGCCGCGCGATACGGCGGCGTTCACTTTCGTGTCCGCCTTTGTATCTTCGCCTTCGTAGGGCTGCACTTTGTTCTGGCTGTGTGTACTCATAGCGTTCTGCCTTTATAAAGGAGGAGTTTATTCTTCGGCTTTGCCGTTGATGCTGTCCTTCAGGACGTGGGAAGCACGGAACACCAGCACGCGGCGCGGCAGGATCGGCACTTCGACACCTGTTTTCGGGTTACGCCCCACGCGCTCGCCTTTCTGACGGATTGAAAAACTGCCGAATGAAGAAATCTTGACATTGTCGCCTTTGATCAGCGTATCCGCGATCTCATCGAGAACGATCTCAACCAGCGATGCCGATTCATTGCGGGAAAGACCGACCTGCGCATAGACAGCCTCAGCCAGATCTGCTCTTGTGATGGTACGTTCACTCATCGCGCCCTCGCATGTTGTTATGGGTTAAGAGTAGCCCGCCAGCCTGTCCCCCGTCAACCGGAGAGTCAGTATGAAAAGGCCGAAAAAGTGATTCAATTCAAAGGGTAACAGGATTTTCTTAAATTTAGGTGAGCTGGCTGGAATGGCGGATTTCCGCCGTTTTTTAATATCGCACCAGCGCCGCCCCCCATGTCAGGCCGGAACCCAGGGCCTCGAACAGGATCATATTTCCCCTGTGGATACGCCCGTCGCGGACCGCTTCGTCGAGGGCCAGCGGGATGGAGGCGGCAGAGGTATTGCCATGATGGTCAACCGTGACGACCACACGGTCCATGCCCATGCCGAGTTTTTTGGCGGTGCTTTCGATAATGCGGATATTCGCCTGATGCGGCACCAGCCAGTCGATATCATCGCCGGAAAGATCGTTATGGGTCAGCGCTTCGGTCACGACCTCGGCCATCAGCGAAACCGCGCGGCGGAAAACTTCCTTGCCCTCCATGACGATATAACCCGCAGTCCCGGTGGAGCTGACGCCGCCATCGACATACAGGATATCCTTCAGATTGCCGTCCGCATGAAGATGGGTGGAGATGACGCCCTGATCTTCCGTCGTGCCCTTGCCTTCACGCGCTTCCAGAACGACCGCGCCCGCACCGTCGCCGAACAGGACGCATGTAGTACGGTCTTCCCAGTTCAGGATAGACGACATTTTCTCGGAACCGACCAGCAGCAATCGCTTGGCCACCCCCGTGCGGAGCAGGCTGTCGGCCACGGTCAGGCCGTAAACAAAACCGCTGCATACGGCCTGCACATCGAATACCGGACCGTTCCTTACGCCAAGCGCCGCCTGCACTTTCACCGCCACGGAGGGAAATGTCGTATCCGGCGTCGATGTCGCAACGATCACGCCGTCTATATCCTCGCCCTTGAGACCCGCAGCTTCCACCGCGCGGCGGGCGGCGGCAATCGCCATATCGGCGGCGGTTTCGTCCTTGGCAGCGATACGGCGCGTGCTGATGCCGCTGCGCTGGACGATCCATTCATCGGATGTATCGACAAGCGCCTCAAGTTCCTTGTTGGTCATCACG
Organism: uncultured Alphaproteobacteria bacterium; assembly: GCA_934538895.1. Taxonomy (GTDB): domain Bacteria; phylum Pseudomonadota; class Alphaproteobacteria; order Micavibrionales; family Micavibrionaceae; genus Micavibrio_C. The sequence continues at coordinate 3,083 of CAKTCH010000133.1, read as the reverse complement.
CGTTCCGGCAGATAGGAACCCGTGCCCAGTATCACGCTGCGGATAGTCATACGGTATCCCCCCCCTGCGCGGCGACGGCAGAGAAAAACGATTCTTGATTCATAACCTGTTCCATCTCTTTGGCGACGCGGCGGTTATAATCGTTTTTAACGAGGTTCGCGGCCACCATGATCGCATGATAAAACCCGACGGCGTTCATGCCGCCATGGCTTTTCACGCAGATGCCATTAAGGCCGAGAAACATGCCGCCGTTATAGACGCGCGGGTCGAGGCGCTTTTTCATTTTCTTCAGCGCGCCGTAAGCAAGAAACGCCCCCATCTTCGCCATCAGCGAAGACATGAACGCCTGTTTCAGCATATCACCGCTGAGCGAAGCCACGCCTTCGGCCACCTTGATGACGACGTTACCGGTGAAGCCGTCGGTAACGACGACATCGACAGTGCCCATCGGAATATCGTTCCCCTCGACGAAGCCGTGATAGCGCCCCGGAAACTTGATGCTGGAGAGAATGGCGGCGGCGGCGCGCACATCGTCATGCCCCTTCATATCCTCGGAACCGATATTCAGCAGCCCCACGGTCGGCGCCGAAACCCCTTTGACCACGCGCGCATAGACGGAACCCAGCACGGCGAATTGCGTCAGGATTTCAGCATCGCAGGAAATATTCGCCCCCAGATCGAGCATCACGATATCGCTGTTCCTGGTCGGGAACACGCTGGCGATCGCCGGGCGCGTAATGCCGGGCAGACATTTCAAAACCATTTTAGCCGTCGCCATCAACGCGCCGGTATTGCCCGCCGACACCACGGCATGGGCGCGCCCTTCCTTCACCGCGTCAATCGCCAGCCGCATACTGGAATCGCGGCCTGCGCGCAAAGCCACCGAAGGCTTGTCATGGCTGGAGATCACTTTGTCGGTATGGATGACTTCGGATGCGCCGATAAGAGCGCTGTGATTGTTCAGATATTTTCTGATGTCGCCTTCGCGGCCATAGAATTGAAACCGCACCTGCCCGCCCAGTTCTTCAAGCGCCAGCGCCGCCGCCGGAATGACGACCTCGGGGCCGAAATCTCCGCCCATAGCATCCAGCGCAATAATCAGGGAATCTGTCATGAGGAGTAATGTACGTTTCTACAAAGCAAGAACGAGCCGGTTACCCGGCCCGCCAAACTTCGCAACACGCCGATTGAATGTCAATCGCGTTGTTCGATGACCTGACGGCCTTTATACATGCCTGTCTTCAGGTCGACATGGTGACGGCGCACAGGCTCGCCTGTGCTTTTGTCTTCCACCCAGTTCACATCTTTGAGCGCGTCATGGGAGCGCACCATACGGGTCTTGGAGTAGGATTTGCGTTTCTTGGGTACAGCCATTTTAGTAATCCTTAGAGTATCTGTAAGCGATTGCAGTAAGTATAGGATTTGCCCCTGCCACGCAAGCAAAATCCACCCTTTTCCCGTTTAAACCCCGTCCGTCTTGGATTTTTTCCAGTTTTTCAGCGCCGCGAACGGGTTACGGCGCAGGGACTCGCCCGGATCTCCGGCTGAAATCTCAACGATTTCAGAGTCTTCCAGCCCACGGCGGCGCGGGAACGCATCCACCGCCAGCGACAGATGCTGTACCACCAGCTCCCCGATATCGATCATGCCGTTCACCAGCGGTTCCGGGTCTTCGCTTTCGTCCAGAATCGGGATTTCGGAATCGGTCATCCGGCCCAGACGCTCATGCCGCGCCTTGGCCAGCATGACGATGCGGTCCTGATCGGCGAACCAGCCCTCGAACGTTTCCTCGATCCGGGTTTGCACCGGGTCGGTGGTGACGCTGCATGTCTGGGTGACGTTAGCTTTCATCAGGCCGTTCACATGGATGATATTTCCTTTTTCACGATGCAATGTAACATCAGCGCTTAAGCTACTGATTGAATTAAGATCAAGGCGTTTACACAAAGCCTTGCGCTCCTCCTCCGCCGCAGCAATACGCAGCTTCTGCGGGTTGGAGGTCACGGTCTGGGCGTCCACCAGAACCGACCATTCCGGCGCGGGCGCTTCCGTTGCCGTCGTTTTCTTTTTTCTGCTCATAATTTCACTTCCGCAAAGGCCAGACGCCCCGTCATAAAAACGCTGACATTATGACGCTTCAGCCCGTTCCGGCAGGTTTTCACGTAATTCGCGATTTTATTTACCATATCAGAATCAATATTTGCAATCTCACCGTAAAGATTCCGCTTCAGAGTCTCGGCCAGCGCCCCGTCATCCGCCGATGCCAAAGCCTCCTCGTACGCCGCCCGGCGGCCATTGAAACCCTGCATCATGCGCTTCATATGCCGCGGCACGCTCAAATCGCCGACGCCGCTTTCCCGTAACGAATAATCCATATCGAGAAAGAAGCGGTCGAACAGCGCCTGCGAGAGTTTCGCACCCTGTTTTCCTTCCATCTTCAGGCGGTTAACCACCAGCACCACATGCAGAACGATCATATCGAAGCGGCCCGTCATCGTGTCGGGCACCCCGAGAGATTCGTAGAAAACCGGACGGCGCGCCTTCTCGACGATCAGCGGGTACAAAACCGCCGCCGCATCGTCCTCGGGGCCTGACTTCTTCAATAATCCAAACAACATGGATAAAATCACCTGTACGATTGATTTGGTTATACTGCGGATATATAACATTTCCTGAAGATATGAACATGAAAAACATTATAGCAGCAGCACTGATTACCCTTTCCCTGACGGCTTCCTGCACGCCGACCGTCAACGTGCGCGGCAACATGATCGAGGATTATAAAGTCGCGCAGATCCAGAAGGGCGTCGATACCCGCACCGATGTGCTGCGCAAGATGGGCTCCCCCACCACGGTGGCGCCGTTCGACGACACCGTGTGGTACTACTTAAGGCAAACCACGGAAAAGCGGGGCGTTTTCGACGACAAGGTCACTGATGAGCGCATCGTGGTCGTGATGTTCGATCCGAACGGCGTGGTGGAGCAGATCAATGACGTGGACGGTAAACGTCAGGACATTCCTTACGTCGACCGCAAGACCCCGACATCCGGCAATGAAGTGACCTTCATGCAGCAGATGCTGG
>CAKTCH010000132.1 GCA_934538895.1 uncultured Alphaproteobacteria bacterium | reverse complement strand
TTTTAAGCTTGATAAGATCCCTCGGCTGCGCTCGGGATGACAAACTTGCGCAAGGGCGTTGTGTTCAAATTCTCTATTTTCTGGAATTCATGAGTCCTAGGCCTGTTATTTCCAGGTCACCGCTTCCAGAGCTTCCTCCTCCGTATCGAACTCATGAACGATAAATCCCCGGCTTTCCGGATATAATTGTTCATGTACGATGAATTTATTGGTTTTTTCGCAATAACCTACATATTCGCAGTCTCGTGGATTCAGGATGGCTGGCTTCATAGAACTCCCCCATGTCTCTGGTGATCGGGGAGTTGATAAACCCGTTTTGCAAGGGGTCGCTTGTACCTTTAGGGCAAGCCCTTGAACATACGCACAAGCCTCCCCGACCGGAGTCGAGGAGTGGTTAACGGCCACAAGCCGTGCAAAACAGGGGTTATCACGCCCCGCTAACCGCACTTACAGTTAGCGCTGACACAATAGGGGCAGGTTGCGAGGGGATTCAAGCGGAATCTTTGAGTAGCCATATCCGGCATGTTGAAGTATATAACAGGGATTAATTTCCTATTTATTTATGCCGCATACAATGGGATTGTGGTCCTAGGAGTACAGGCCTAATGTTTTCACATGACGATATGTGGCGCGCGATCGACCGGCTGGCGGATGGCCACGGTTATTCGCCTTCGGGGCTGGCGAAGAAAGCCGGTCTTGATCCGACCACTTTTAACAAGAGCAAGCGCATCAGCAACGACGGCAAGCCGCGCTGGCCCTCCACCGAGAGTCTTGCGAAGATTCTGGCGGTGACGGGCACGACGATGAGCGATTTCATCGCGCTGATGGACCTGCGCGCGGCGCATGCGGATCGCAGCGCCACCATCCCGATAATCGGCACGTCGCTGGCGGGCAAGGCCGGGAACTTCGACGGCGAAGGCTTGCCGCGGGGCGACCAGTGGGACGAGTTTCTGTTCCCGGTGACGATGCCCGCGCGCGACAGGCATATCTTCGCGCTGGAAGTGAATAACGATGCGCTGGCACCCGTCTATCGCGAAGGCGATGTGCTGGTGGTGTCGCCCGAGGCGAATATCCGCCGCGGCGACCGCGTCGTGGTGCGCACGCACAAAGGCGAACTGGTCATTCACGAACTGCGCCGCCAGACCGCCAACCGTATCGAGCTGCGCGCCCTTCATGCCCCCGGCGAAAGCCGCCATATCGCGCCGGAACAGGTTTCATGGATGGCGCGCATTATCTGGGTGAGCCAATAAGATGACACCGGACGCGCACATAACCTGCATCGGTGTTTCCAACGTCGATGTCATCACGAATGTCGATGAGGATTTCCTTCTGGCGCACAATCTGCCGAAGGGGGCTTCGGCGCTGGTGGACGCGCACAAGCTGGGCTACCTGCTGGAGATCGCCGAGCACCCGGTCTTGCGCGCGGGCGGATCGACGGCCAATCTCGCCTGCGGGCTGGGCTTGCGGGGACTGCCGGTCGATTTTATCGGCAAGGTCGGCGGCGATACCTACGGGGCGCTTTTTAAAAACGATTTCATACCTTACGGCGTCGGCTTCCCTCTGGCCGCCGATCATGACCGCCAGACATCCGCCTGCCTGACGCTGGTGACGCCGGACAAGGAGCGCAGTTTCGTTTTCAGCAACGGCACCGCCGGTTGGTTTCTGAAACCGGCGGACCTGCCCGCCCTGCCCGACGACACCGGGCAAATCGTCTGCATCGAGGCCAACACGACGCTGATGCCCACGGGTTACAGCGCGGAGGAAAGCGTTTTCACTGCCGCGCTGATTAAATACGGCCATAGCGGCATCAGGATGTTCGTCGGGCTCAACGACCGCGAAATCGTCGGTAACGCGCGGCAGCAAATGCGGGACGCCCTGACCTGCCCCAATGTCACGATCATGGGGAATCTGGGCGAGCTGTTGGCGCTGTTTGACGTGCATGACATGGCGCTGGCGTTCGAAAAGGCGCAGGAAAGCGGACGTTACTTCGTCATCACCAACGGGCCGGACGGCGTTTATCTGATCGGCCCGGATATGGTCGATCATGTGCCGGTGCCGGAAATATCCCCGGACGGCATTATCGATACGATAGGCGCCGGGGACCAGTTTGCAGCCGGGTATATTGCTGCTATGGTCGCGGGGCAGACAGCGCCGGAAGCCGCCCGCGCCGGTATCGAAGCCGCCGGGCGCATCCTGAAGCAGACCGGCGGCAGGCCCCGCCTTCCGGCATAAACATTTAAAAGATACGAAGAAAGAGGACAACATGACAAACATCGCCGCGGCATCAGCCAAAATCCTGCTGGATACGAAATCCGTTCTGTTCAACGCCCGCGCCCCGTTCACCCTGACCTCGGGCCGCCTCAGCCCGGTATATGTCGATTGCCGCCGCCTGATTTCCTTCCCGCAGGAGCGCGGCCAGCTGATGGATTTCGGCGCCGAAATCCTGCGCAAGGAATGCCCGGATCTGGCCTATTGCGCGGGCGGCGAGACAGCGGGCATTCCCTATGCGGCCTTCATGGCGGAACGTCTGAACCTGCCGATGCTGTATGTGCGCAAGAAACCGAAAGGCTTTGGCCGCATGGCGCAGATCGAAGGGGTGATGGACGAGCCGGGGAAAAAAGTTATCCTGATCGAAGATCTGCAAACCGACGGCGGCAGCAAAAAAGTGTTCATCGACGCGCTGCGCGAGGCGGGAGCGATCGTCGAGCATTCCTTCGTCGTGTTCCATTACGGCATTTTCCCGGCCAGCGCGGAGAATATGAAAGCGATGGGCGTGAAGCTGCACGCCCTGACCACATGGTGGGACGTGCTGGCGGTTGCCCGCGAAGATCGATATTTCGATGAAGAGACGCTGCGTTCGGTAGAAGCCTTCCTCAACGCCCCCGATAAATGGGCCGAGGACAACAAGCATCTGGCGCAATCGGCCTGAAGGCACTGGCGGCGTTCAGGGTGATACGGCCACTTTCAAGGACAAAATCGCGGCCCTGCCGGTATCGGCTGCCGCCGGACGCCGTAAAGGCTGGTGGCCGGAACGGGCGTACATGATGTGCTGTTCGTAAAGCGCCGCGTCCATCTCTGTGTGATGCGGATCGGCGTAAAGAACCGAGAAACCGACCGGTTCATCCCGGATCGTCATGATCAACTTGCGTTCTCTGGCGATTACACGATCGATACGCTGGGGATCGACCGCGATGAAGGGCAAGGACGGCCTGTCGTTCAATATGCCCAGACGGGCATTACAGCCGCTTAGCCTGCGCGCCAGGCGCGCGGCATTGTGCGAGGACGGACCGGCATCGATAAAAAGGGGCGCATTGTCGCCCGCGGAGATGCCGACCAGATAATGGCCGTTCGTATCGTTCTCATCTTCCAGCGAAGGCACCCGTGTCGTGAATACCGCGTTCATGTTCTTAAGCAAGCTTTGCGCATCGCGGATCGTGAAGTCGGGGCGCGCCTGCCTGTGATCCGCGACTGCCCGGGACAGTTCCTGAAAAAAGGTATCGGTCGCTTTTTTGAATGTTTCTTCCATGATGACACACCGTTTCTGATCCCTTGTTTATATTATATTTTTCATAAGATTACAAGGCTATAATTGTCTCTGGTTTCTGTCTTTTAATAAGGCTAAAGTGCTGACATGGCTTATAAAAAGGACAGTGTTCATTTCCATGCCGCCGCCGCCGCCGAAGCGCAGGAGGCGTTCAGCACGCTGACCGGCCTGTATGGGCAATGCAGCCCCGACGATGCCGCCGTGATCGTCGCGCTGGGTGGCGATGGCACGATGCTGGAAACTCTGCACAATTTCCATCAATCAGGCAAGCCTATCTATGGGATGAATCGCGGCTCGGTCGGGTTCATGATGAATCCTTACCGCACGGAGAATTTTCTTGAGCGGCTGGACAAGGCGCAGAGCGTCACGCTGCATCCGCTGCGGATGCGCGCCGTGACCAAGGACGGGCAGGAAATCGACGCCATCGCCTTTAACGAAGTGTCGCTGCTGCGCGAGGAACGTCACGCGGCGAAGATCAGCGTCAGCGTCGATAATATCGAGCGTTTGCCGGAGCTGATCTGCGACGGCATTCTGGTGGCCACGCCGGCGGGCAGTACCGCCTATAACCTGTCCGCGCACGGCCCTATCCTGCCGCTCTCCGCGAACGTGCTGGCGCTGACGCCGATCAGCGCCTTCCGCCCGCGCCGCTGGAAAGGCGCGCTGCTGCCTTCGCATGTATCCATCCGCTTCGATGTGAAAGACCCGGCGGCGCGCCCAGTCAGCGCCACGGCGGACTCCACCGAAGTACGCGATGTGGCGCATGTCGAAATACGCGAATCGAAATCATTGTCGGTGACGTTGATGTTCGATCCCGATCACAATCTTGAAGAGCGTATTTTGAAAGAGCAGTTTTTGCCCTGAATAATTCCCCTCCCCCGGGAGAGGGAGAAAATTATTTTTGGGCGGCGAGATGCCACAATAATATCGATGCCGCCGTGCGGTGTGGCGCGAATTTCTTACCCATCCTTAAGGCCTCTTCCGCTGTCGGTCGTGCCGCGCGGCGATGATAAATCTTCAGGCCGTTTTGAATACCGAGGTCGGCGGGCGCCCAGATGTCCGGTCGCGCGAGCGAGAACATCAGGTACATTTCAGCGCTCCACCGGCCAAAGCCTTTCAGGGCCGTAATCGCCTCATAGACTTCGTCATCCGCCAGCGTTTCCAGCGCGTGCGGATCGAAAGTCTTGCTTTGCACCGCTTCGGAAAGGCCGCGAATATATCTGACCTTCTGCCCACTCAGGCCCAGCGCCCTTAGATCGTCGTCATGCATTTTCAGCACGCGGGCGGGGGTTACGGTTTTCAGTTCCTTTTGAAATCTTTCCCAGATGCTGGCTGCCGCCTTGGTCGAAACCTGCTGGCCGATGACGATGCGCACAAAGGATTCATAACCCGGCGCGGTGTAGCGCCATGTCAGGCGGTCGGGCGTGATATCCAGTTTCCTGAAAACGCGGTCCTTGAGCAGCAAATGATCGAGGCCCGCGCGGATATGGGGGAGTTCATGGAGATAATTCATATTACGC
>CAKTCH010000131.1 GCA_934538895.1 uncultured Alphaproteobacteria bacterium | reverse complement strand
GGATGTGTGGGCTGACACGTTCGGCATCGATACCGGCATTGTCAGCCAGATCTTTCAGCAGTTGCGCAAAGCGCTGACGGGTCAGGTGGCCACTTTCGGACGTACGGGACGGGAACAGCCATTGCGCCTGGGAGCCCTTATCCTCCGGGTTGATGAACTGCTGGCGTACTTCCAGATATTTCTTTACGGCACGCTGCGCCGGCTCGGAGAGGGGCACCATGCGCTCGCGACCGCCTTTGCCGGCAACCATCAGGAACTGCATGTCTTCGCCGATCGCGGACATAGGCAGACCGACCAGTTCGGAAACGCGCAGGCCCGTGGCATACAGCATTTCAAGCAGGCAAACGAGACGTACGCTGTCCGCGCCGCCCGCATCGCCGGCCACTTTGATCAGGGTGCTGACTTCCGTCTCGGACAGGGTTTTCGGTAATGTACGGCCTTGTTTCGGGCTTTCGATCGCGGAGGTCGGATCGTCCTTGCGGATGTTTTCCGACACCAGATAGCGGTAGAACTGGCGCAGGGCGGACAGACGGCGCGCTACGGTGCGTGTCGCAATCTGGGATTTGTTCTGGCCTTTGACGTGGATACGGATACCCAGATCCTCCAGATATGTTTTGATTTCCTCAGGAGAGGCATCAACGATCTCCTTGCTGGCTTTTTCGCGCAGCTGAAGGCTGAAATCGGCAAGATCACGCCAATAGGCCTGACGCGTATTCATCGCCGCGCCACGCTCGGTTGTGAGCATATCGAGGAATGAATCCACTAACGGATGAAGCTTCGGCTTCGGCATTGCTGGGCGACCGGGACGTGCCATTTGTTTAATCTCCTATTTCCTTTGTATTCAAGCCGAGAATGACTTCGCTGGCCAATTCGCGGGCTTCGCTTGTTAACCCCACTGCTTTTAACCCTTCAACCACCGCTGCAATACTCGCCGGGTCCATTCTGGAAGGCGGAATATCGCTTACGGCAATTGAGCTTAACAGTATAACTTCTCCTAAACGTTTGTCTTTATGCGCGGAAGAGAGGTTTTCCATTAAGTCACTCGATGGCATTACATAATCGTAATCAGTGGAGTCTGTCAAGCCATCAGGTTTTTCATAAATTTCCTTGCCGTCAATATTATGTAATTTTCCGGTTGTGTCAAGCTTTTCTATGAGGGCAAATACAAGAGATTTCGAAGTTTTGGGTAGTTTTCCTGTAAGTTGCTGAAATTCAGCTGTTTTCGGCATTTCTTCTGTGGAAAAATTCTTCAGGGCCGCATTCGCGAGCGCCAGCCGTAAATCCTCATTATTGGGGCCGCCTGATTCGGCCTGATTCCAAAGCGCTTTCTCGAAAGAACGGCTTACCGGCACGCCGGCGAGCACCCCGACGCACGTGATTCGGCGAATCGCATCCGATCCCAGACCTTCCGCGGAGAGGCTGGGTAAATACTCTGAAAAAGGCGTAAGGGCCGCCGGCGGGTATGCCGTGGCAAGTTTCAGCGCCTCAAGGCCGAGCTTTTTCTTCTGATCCTTGTCGCGCGCGCCGTTCATGGCTTGGTAATATGCCGGAATCACCAGCCAGCCCCTGGCCTTTTGCAAATCCTTGCCGTCGAGTTTGACATCGGCATAGAAGCCGCCCAGTTCCGCCGGGGTGATCATGCCGCGCCGGATAGCCTCGGTCCACAGCGCCAGCTTCACGTCGCCCGGCGCATCGGGCACCATCATCAGCACCCCGATCGTATGTGACGGCGCGGCGTGCAGGCCGCCGAGGTCGAGCTTGGAGAGTGTAATACGGCGGTCGTTCAGCAGCAGCGCGGTTTCCATCGGCGTGAAATCTTTCAGGTCGCCGAACGTACGGGGCGAGATTTTATAGCCGGGTTTGTCGAACACATACCCCATTACCTTGCTTTCGGCGACGACCGGCCTCACAGCGGGGCGGTCGATAAAGTCTTTCATAACCTGCCCGGCCATCTTGCCCAGAATGTAATCGCAGATGACCGAAGCCTGATTCCAGAAAGGCTGGCTTTCGAACCGAACCATCATGGTCTTGGTTTCAAGGCAGGCGACCGTCGGCTGGCGGCTGAGGAACAGGGACTGCACGCCCGCGCGCGCCAGGCGCTCGTGATAGGCCACCGCCTGATCCGTCATGTAGAGCTGCGCGGCTTGCAGATATGAACCTGTATCCAGCAGTTTCTCTATGCGCACCGTCTGGAAATCCTCGCCGGGCTGGACGCTGCCGCGGCTGTTCATCATGGTGGCATCGGCGCTGGTCAGCAGCGCACGCTGGTTCATGCGTTGCAGGATGCCATAATAACGCGGCGGCGGCAGCTGGTTGACCAGTTGCAGGATTTCGCCGCGGGAGGAACCGTCCCACAGATCGATGCCCAGACTGCCGCCATGGGCGTTATGCAGCGTACCCAGCGATTCAAGCGCGGTATAATTGACTTTCAGTACAGCCGGAACGCGCGCCGGACGGTCAGGGCGCGTTACGATCTGTTCCGGCGGCTCTTCGGTTTGTAACGGGGCTTCGTCAGCGGATGGCAAGGCTGGCTGCTCGGTCACGGTTTCCGGAATGTCAGGTTTTGTTTCCTCAGCCCTGACCACGGATTCTTTGACGCTGTCCCGCTTTGAACTGGGAGCAGGGGCGGGAGCGCTATCTGCGCCGGCGGCTACAGGCCTGCTCTCTTTTTTACCAGGCTTGCGGACGCCGCTATCATCCGGATCATCTTTATAACGCTGCATGGCGGCTTTGGCCCTTTGCGAGCCGCCCATGCGGTCGTCGGACTCGCGGTAACGGTAGTAATCACTATTCCCGTCTTGTGCGATAACCCGGGATACAGGCCAGACGGCGGCGAGAAGGCATACGGCAAGAACGCTTAAGGCAAGGCGTTTTATAGTCATTACTGTGTGCCGCCCTGATTGTAAAAGCGCTCATTGGGAATGGTTTTGGTGACCTCGGCCTGATCGACGGGAACGTCGATGAAGCTGACAGCCACGAAAGCCGCCGCCGCGAGTACCAGTGTCATGCAAAAAACAATGCCGATAAACTTCATGATTCGGGAATCCCATAACAATTCTTCCAAAAACTAATCAAGGCGTGCAGGGATTTCAATACCTTCCGCGCCTGTATGTAAAGGTTATCCATTGTTTTGGAAACCGGCTCGTGGCATAACCCCGCCATGGCGCACGATACGCAAAAGATAGCTGCGATCCTTTCCCGGCTGGATCGCCCCATTGCCCTTGTCGGCATGATGGGGGCAGGCAAAACCCGGCTGGGGAGAATGCTGTCGGAGACTCTGGGGCTGCCTTTCGCCGATTCCGACGAGGAAATCGAAAAAGCGGCGCGTTTGGGCATTCCGGAAATTTTCGAAAAATTTGGAGAGCCTTACTTTCGCGAAGGCGAACGCCGCGTGATCAAACGCCTGATTGAGACGGGCGGGCAGGTGATAGCGACCGGCGGCGGCGCCGTCCTGAATCCCGATACCGCGCACGAATTATGGTCGCAAACACTCGCCGTCTGGGTAAAAGCCGACCTGAGCGTGATGCTGGAGCGTACCGCCCGCAACGATAAACGTCCGCTGCTGAAAAACGGCGACCCGCGCGAAATCATGACGCGGCTGATGGAATCGCGTTACCCCATTTATGAGAATGCCCATATCACGGTGGAAAGCTGCAACGGTGCCGCCGAAGACATGCTGGAACGTGCTATTGACAAGATTCATGCTTACTTAAATCAAAGCAAGGCATGAGGTAATCCGGTTTCGTCATTGCGGTGCTGCGTGCGCCATGACAAGGCCGCTTTAAAACAGGAAATGAAATAATGTCTGTCGAAAAACTTCATGTCGCTTTGGGCGATCACGCTTACGATATATTCATCGGCGGCGGTCTGCTGTCGCGGGCCGGAGAGCTGATCCCGGAAAAAAGCCGCCACAGCCGGATCTTTATCCTGACGGATGCCAATGCGGGGAAATTCCATGCCGGCGCGCTGAAGGCAGCGTTTCCCGATGCAGCCGTCCTGACGATGGCGCCGGGCGAGCACAGCAAATCCTATAAGGGGCTTGAAACCGTTCTCGACTGGCTGCTGGACGGCAAGGCCGATCGCCATAGCCTCCTGATGGCGCTGGGCGGCGGCGTGATGGGTGATCTCGGCGGGCTGGCCGCCGCGCTGGCGCTGCGCGGCATCCCATATGTACAGGTGCCGACGACATTGCTGGCGCAGGTCGATAGCGCCGTCGGCGGTAAGACCGCGATCGACACGAAACAGGGCAAGAATCTTGTCGGCGCGTTTTATCAGCCCGATGTCGTGATCTCCGATCTCGACACGCTGAAAACCCTGCCGGCGCGCGAAATGAAGGCGGGTTATGCCGAAATCGTGAAGTACGCTTTCATCCGCGACCGCGCCTTTTTCGAATGGCTGCAACAGCACGGCAAAGATGTTCTGGCCTGTGACGATGCGGCGCTCGCCCATGCGGTGCGGGTGTCCTGCACGCACAAGGCGCAGATCGTGGCCGAGGATGAGAAAGAGCAAAAAGATTTGCGCGCATTGCTGAATTTCGGCCATACGTTCGGTCACGCTTTCGAAAAGCTGCTGGGCTATGACGGCAGGCTGCTGCACGGCGAGGCCGTCGCTCTCGGCATGGTTTACGCCTTCGACCTTTCCGTACGCCTGGGCCTGTGCGGCGACGAAGATCGCCGGGCAGCGGTGGCGCATATGGCTGACAGGGGGCTGGTTGTGACGAAGTCTGCCGTACCCGCCCTCGCAGGCTTCAGCAGCGATGACATTCTGACCGCCATGCAGAACGACAAAAAGGCCGAAGCGGGCAGGCTGGCCTTTATCGTCGCCGACGGCATCGGCGCCTCTCATGTGGCGAAGGACGTCCCGGCGGATATCGTTATAGACGTGCTGAACGCCGCGCGTTAATTAATCACGCTTTCATGATCCTGCATGTCGTTGATGGGCATCAGGTAGCGCTTGTCAGGGTCGCAGCCGCGCGCGCTCAGCATGACATTCTCGCCACGCGGGCGCGTGCTTTGCTCGATGCCGCCATCCAGCGGGGATGCCAGATAGGGGGTTTTCAGCATATACT
>CAKTCH010000130.1 GCA_934538895.1 uncultured Alphaproteobacteria bacterium | reverse complement strand
GGCCTTGGCGAGATCGTACCCCGTCAATCTGCGGTCGCCGTAATCGAGATCGAAATGCGCGACCTGGCCGCGGCCATGAACGCCCGCGTCGGTGCGGCCCGCGACATGAACGGTTATGTCCTGCTGACAGAATTTACGGATGGCCTGCTCGACGGCATATTGAACCGTAGGAATGCCGGCCTCCTGACGCTGCCAGCCCGCGAACGGGCGGCCATCATATTCGACTGTAATTTTCCAGCGCTGAATTGTCATAGGCGGGAAATAGCGCGTTTTACATGCTTGAGCAAGGGAAGAAAACGGGTTTACTATCACCTGCAAATAAGCGCATTGCCGGTCCCGCGACAGGGATTCTTAAAAACAGGCATTCGAACAAGATAACAGAGAGTATGACTGCATGGCCTTTTCCAAAGGCGGCTTGACGGAAACGTTCCGCCAGCGCCGCCGTAGTCTTTATCCGGGGGTGCATTTGCCCCTGTTTCAGGAACATACGCATCCCTTAAGCGGGGCGCGGCTGGTTACCGGCAAGATCGGGAAGAAACCTTATCCGGTACAAGGGCGTTATGCCGTCGGCTGGATCGCGCCGGATGAAAGTATTTTATGTTTCTACCGCAATGTCGAAACCGAGCGGAAAGCACGGAATGTCTTCGCGCGGTGCCGCGAGGAAGGTCCACCGGTACACAGCCGTTTCTTTTGCGATTCGCAGGCGAACGATGTTTACAGATGGCAGGATGATTTCCAGTTTCTCAGCCGCCCGCTCGATCTTGATGAGATGAAGAAGGTCACAGGTGCGCTGGCGGCGATATTCAATATGAAAGCGCCGGAAGTTTCCTACCGCCCGGACGCCAGAAAACAATACAAGGCCGAGGCCATTCTGGATAAAAGCGAGATCAGGATGTACCACCCCCATCTTTCAACGCTGATACATGAATTCGCACATTTGCTGAACGATCAGGTCAACGGCGATAAATGGGTATGGCACGGCCCTGGATTTATGCGGACGTTCCTGTCGGTGCTTTCATTGTTCCCCGACATCGCCGGGGGACAGGATATAGAGAGGCTGGCGCGGAATAAAAACATCCGTATCGCCGACGCCGCCGACGTGCCGAGTTGCCAGCATTTAAAAAACTGGCTGCGCCGCACGTATCAGACGGACGACCCCAGGACCATTCCTTCACTGATATAGCGGCCATTCAAGGCGCTGGCGATATCCATCGGCCTGGCATTGTCGGGCTGCACCTTCACCAGCTTCAGCGCGGTGCCGTTGCCGCACGCGACCAGCCCCTTGCCAAAGATCGTGCCGGGGGCCAGCGTCGCGGTTTCGGCGGCAGGGGCGGCTTCCAGCACTTTCAGGCGATGGCCCTTGCCGTTGGAAGTGAACACGCCCGGCCAGGGATTGAGGCCGCGTATCTGGCAATCGATCGCGCCGGCGCTCTGGTTCCAGTCGATCAGCCCGTCTTCCTTTTTCAGCATCGGCGCATAGGTGGCGCATGTATCGTCCTGCGGCGTCAACGGCGGCAGGGCGTTACGGGCGGCGATATCGTCGATCACCTCATGAATCATGGCCGCCCCCAGCGCCGCCAGTTCGGCGTAAAGGCTGGCGGCGGTGGTTTCCGCGCGGATGGGCACGGCACGGCGGGAGATGACGGGGCCGGTATCCAGCCCTTCCTCCATCTTCATGATGCAATTGCCGCTTTCACGGTCGCCTTTCCAGATGGCGTGCTGGATGGGGGACGCCCCGCGCCAGCGCGGCAACAGGGAACCATGAATATTCAGGCAGCCGAAGCGCGGCCCCGCGAGAACATCGCCGGGCAGGATCAGGCCATAGGCCGCGACCACCGCCACGTCGGCGTTCAGCAGCAGGAATTGCCGTCTGGCTTCTTCATCCTTCTTCAAAGAGCGGGGTGTGAAAACGGGAATGCCGTGGCGGGCAGCCACTTCATGCACGGGGGCATTCTGCACCTGCTGGCCGCGGCCCTTGGGGCGCGGCGGCTGCGCATAGGCGGCGACGACTTCATGGCGGCTGTCTATAAGCCGCTCCAGCGCGGGCACCGCGAAATCGGGTGTGCCCATGAAGATGATTTTCAATCGGTTATCGGTCATCGGTTATCAGTTATCAGAAATTCTGGTATAAAGCGACTGCATCATGCGCGACACAATGCGGTATTCTTCTCGCCACCGGTCTTTCTGCGCCTCCGTTATATAGCCCAGATCAAAAGCGTATCGGAGCCATATTGACGTTTCATCGCTTGAGCCGATTGCCAGCATTATAAAACGTCTAAAATCAGCCGATGAGGCGCGTTGCCGGGAATATCCTTCAGCCAGATTCGCACAAACCGATTTTGAAGACCGCCGCAATTGATCCGCCAGCGCATATTGTTCAATCTTTGGAAAATTCAGGCTTTCTTTATGAACGGCCAGCGAGAGCGTATACGCCCGCTGGAAAACATCCAGATCTTCTACCGTCTTTGCAAACACGACTGTCACACCGATAACCGATTACTGATTACTGATTACAATATCTGCCCCGTTTTGCGCATTTTATCGATTCTGCGCACAATCATGTCGCGTTTTAATTTCGAGATGTGATCGATGAACAGCACGCCGTTCAGGTGGTCGAGTTCATGCTGGACGCAGTGCGACATGGCGTTTTCCGCCAGCAGTTCGGCGGGATTGCCGTGGTAATCGATATATTTCAGGCGCACGGAGGCCGAACGCTCCACCTCCGCGTACTGGCCGGGGATGGAGAGACAGCCTTCCTCCAGCACGCTCCTGTCTTCCGAACGCCAGACGATTTCCGGGTTGATGACATGGACGGGGCGCGGATCGCCGCCCTCGCGCGGGGCCATGTCCATCACGAAAACGCGGTTCAGCCGGTCGATCTGGTTGGCGGCAAGGCCGATGCCGCTGGCCTCGTACATGGTTTCGAGCATGGCGTCGAGCTGGCGGCGCAGATCGTCGGTTACCTGCGTCACAGGCTGCGCGACCGCTTTCAGGGTCGGATGAGGAATATTGATGATCGTATAGGGACTGGTCATGATATCAGCCGGGTTTCGCGGCTCTCCTCGTTATCATTGATGTCCGTTTCCGCGGGCGCAAGGGGCGCGCCCGTCAGCGCGCGCGGCAATGATTCAATATAGGCCGGATCGTCGAGGGTTTTACCCCCCGTCTGCACATGTTTGTCCTTAAGTTTGCGCGCCACGGGGAGCACCATGCGTTCGAGCGAGCCCATGGCCTTGTTATAACCGTCAAGCGCCTGCCCCAGCCCGCGGCCCGCCTTTTCAAGGTGGCCCGCGAAGGTCGAGAGCCGCTGGTAAAGATCGCTGCCCAGCGCCGAGATATCCTGCGCGTTGCGCGCCAGCTCCACCTGACGCCAGCTTAAGCCGACGACGCGCAGCAGCGCCATCATCAATGTCGGCGAGGCGATGACGATGCGGTTGTCGGCGGCATAATCGACCAGCGCCGGATCGGCGCGCAGGGCGGCGCTGAAAAGATGTTCGGAAGGCAGGAACAGCACGACGAAATCGGGCGATTCCAGCTGTTCCCAGTAATTCTTGCCGCCGAGCGCCTTTACATGGGCGCGTACCTGCGCGGCGAGGTCGGAAAGCAGTTTTTTATATTCGGCCTCGGGCATGTCTTCCTGCAGGCGGTCGGCGAACTGGTTGACGGGGGCCTTGGCGTCCACGACGATGTTGAAGCCGTCCTGCAGGCGGATCACCACGTCGGGGCGCATCCGGCTTTCGCCCGTATCGATCGACACCTGCGTTTCGTAATGCACACCCTTCATCAGGCCGGAATTATCGAGCAGGCGTTCAAGGATATATTCGCCCCATTTGCCCTGCGCGGTCGGGCTGCGCAGCGCGCCCGAGAGTTTCGCGGTTTCGCGGTGCAGGGTGAGCAGGTCCTCGCGGATGGCGGTATCCGTCCCCTTAAGCTGTTCGACGGCGGCGTTTAATTGCTGCAAATGGTCGCCCACGGGCTTGACCATTTGCTCGATGGCTTTGTGGCGTTTATCGAGATCGTGGGCGGAATCGTTCTGCGCCTGCCGCAATTTTTCCTGCGCCAGTTGCAGGAATTGTTCGTTGCTGTTGCGCAAGGCTTCCTGCGCGGTGCGGGCGAACAGGCCGTCGAGTTCGGCGCGGTTGATCCGGTCGGCCTCCATCCGGGCACGCAAGGCCGCGCGGTCGCGTTCCAGCCTGATCAGCGCGATCCCGGCCAGCACGAGCGTCAACGCCACGCCGCCCGCGGCACCCATCGCGAGGGAGGGAACGTCGAGTGTTTCCAGAAAAGCTGTAAATTGCGCCTGTGCCATTTTCAAACCCTTCTATTGGTGTAAGATAAGAGGATGATGAACACAAGCCGCAAATCAGCCGGAATCCCGCCCCGCCGCCGCCATTCCCAGGCCGGGAACGCGATGATTTACATCCTGATCGCCGTGGCGTTGTTCGGGGCGCTGACCTTTATCCTCGCGCGGCAGAACGACACCACCGAAACAGGCGCGCTGAACGCCGAACGGACCGAGATCGCGGCGGCGCAGATCATCCAGACGTCGATGCAGCTGAAACAGGCCATCGACCAGATGATGTATAGCGGTTCCAAACCTGACGATCTCGATTTCGTGACGCCGGACGACGAACCGGCCTTCAGTACCGCGCCCAACCATCACAAGGTTTTCCACCCGGCGGGCGGCGGCGTGATTATCAACCCGCTGCCGGTGCAGGCCGTCCGCAAGATATCGGACAACCCGCCGCCGCGCTGGTATATAGGGCGCTTCATCAATATCGAATGGACGAACAGCGCCGATCAGGAAGTCATCATGACCGCGCACCAGATCAGCGAGCCGGTGTGCCGCGCCATCAACCAGAAACTGCTGGGCAACCCCGCGCCACTGGCGGCGACGGTCAATCCCCGTTCCCTTTTGATTTCCGGCACGGTATACAGCGCGGCCAATCCGGTGACGTGGCAGAATGTCAACTGCCCCGCCTGCGTGGACAAGATCGCCGGGTGTGTGATGGGCCCGAGCGAGGTACCGGGCGAGAATATTTACAGTTTCTACAGCGTGGTCGTTGTGCG
>CAKTCH010000129.1 GCA_934538895.1 uncultured Alphaproteobacteria bacterium | reverse complement strand
GAACTGGCCCAGCGTTCCGCCAAGGCGGCGCGCGAAATCAAGGAACTGATCGGCAATTCCGAAACGGCGGTCGGCGAGGGCGTGCGCCTCGTCAGCGATACCGGCACGGGCTTGAGCGAAATCAACGAACTGGTGCAATCGGTCAATCGCCACATGGAAGCCATCGCCACGGCGGCGCAGGAGCAATCCGCCGGGCTGCTGCAGATCAATACCGCCGTCAACCAGATGGATCAGGTGACCCAGCAGAATGCCGCCATGGTCGAGGAAATGAACGCGGCAGGGGCGGCGCTGGCGCAGGAAAGCGCCCAGTTGAACGCGCTGCTGTCGCAATTCCAGCTTGGCCACCCGGCACATCAGGCTCAGCGTTACGCGGCCTGAGAGAAAAATGGTGGCGCGTCGGCCTCTGGCGCGCCGTTTCTCTTTTACGAAATCACGTTGCGGATGAATTTCACCGGCACGTCCTGACCGTTCACGTAAGCATAGGGCTGCGACGAGGCGTATACCGCAAAACTTCCGGCTGCGTGGTCGCGGCGCTCGCCGGAAAGCTCCAGCGTCAGCATGCCTTCCATAACGAACACCATTTCATGCCAGCCCTGCGGATCCGGCTCGGCCACGTAGCGGTCGCCGGGGCCGAGCGACCACAGCCACATCTGCGCCTCCGACGCGGCGGGCGCGGAGGCCAGAAGCACGGCCTGGCTGCCCGCCGCTTCGCCGCGCCACGTCACCTCGTTGATGTTGTCGCGGCTCTCGCGGGCGGGGTCGCGCACCAGATCGGCAAATTTCACGCCCAGAGCCGAAGCAAGCCGGTCGAGGCTGGAGAGGCTGATATTGGCGTCGCCGCTTTCAACCGCCACGATCATGCGGCGGCTGATGCCGGAAGCCTGCGCCAGCGCCGCCTGGCTGAGCCCCGCCGCCTGCCGCAAATGCCTGAGATTGCCGCCAACATGGGCCAGCACGTCGTTCACATCTTGACTGTGCAATATATTGCTCATATACTCATTCCAGATCGGCGGTCATGCCGCCATGCGTTATCGCCATACAATATTGAAAGGGATGAGAGATGAAAATTCGTGATTTCGGCGTTGAAATCTGGATGAACCGCTACGAGACGACCTGCGAATGGAACCTCGCGGAGACCTGTGTCGAGTCGCTGACGGTCGAGGAACTGCTCGACATGGCGGGAAAGAAGGAAACGATCCTCTCCGAGCTTCTGCCGATGAAGCTGACCTATGGCGAAATCGAGGGCAGCGCGCGTCTGCGCAAGCTGGTCGCCGGCCTTTACGAAAAGCAGGCGATGGAAAACGTCGTCATCACCCATGGCGCGATTGGCGCCAATGCGCTGGTGCATGAAACGCTGGTGGAACCTGGCGACCGCGTGATTTCCGTTCTGCCGACCTATCAGCAGCACTATTCCATTCCGGAAAGCTACGGTGCGGATGTGCAGTTTCTCAAGCTGACCGAAAAGACCGGCTTTCTGCCCGATCTGGAAGAACTCGGCCGGTTGGCGACGCCGGGCACCAAGCTGATCGCGCTCAACAACCCCAACAATCCCACCGGTTCGCTGATGGACCGCGCTTATCTCGAAAAGATTGTCGAGATCGCCCGCGCCTGCGGCGCATGGATTCTCTGCGACGAAGTCTATCGCGGCACCGATCAGGACGGCGACGGCATGACGGCTTCCATCGCCGATCTCTATGAAAAGGGCATCAGCACCGGCAGCATGTCGAAAACCTGGTCACTGGCTGGCCTGCGCCTCGGCTGGATCGTCGCGCCCGCGAAGCTCATTCATGCCGTATCGATCCACCGCGACTACAACACCATCAGCGTCGGCATGCTGGACGATCATTTTGCCGCCATCGCGTTGGAAAACCGCGACAAAATCCTTGCCCGCAACCATGCGATCACCCGCACCAATCTGGCGATCCTGTCGGAGTGGGTGGAGGGTGAACCGCTGATTTCGTGGATCAAGCCGCAGTCGGGTACGACGGCGCTGCTGAAATACGACCTGCCGATGGCCTCGGAAGAGTTCTGCATCAAGCTGCTGGAACAGACAGGCGTAATGCTGACCCCCGGCAGCGCCATGGATATGGAGGGCTATCTGCGCATCGGCTACACCAACGCCGAGGCCGTGCTGCGGGAAGGCCTGAAGCGGATGTCCGCGTTCCTCAGGGACACGCAGGCCGTAGCGGCAGCCTGAACATAATTCGGCAACGACAGGGCGGGTGACCGGCGACAGCCGGACCCCGCCTTTTTTGTTTCGCGGCATCCGCCGACGTGCACACGCCAGAGGCGAAAGCGGGGGCGACAACGCTTCACACGATGGCGGGCGAATGAGGCGTAAGCGGCTGATGGAATAATCTATATTAGCGACACACGTTTCTTGCCGGACGGCCACCCTGCGAAGAATGGCGCTGCCAGCGATAATATCGTTAAAGAATGGAGGTTGTGGCACCTGTTTTCAAATACAGTAGCGCATTCGACATCATATAGGCTACCTTACTAATATTGATGATAGTTTTTGCACAATTTAAACCAGTCTAAAGTTGTCATAAATCTCCACTGTGCAAAATTAATCATTAATTAACACTTCGCTTCATTTTCAATCGGAATTGTGTTAATAAACAAACAAGAATAATGGGGAGACGCATCATGTCTATACGTGTCGCGTTCGTGGATGACCATCCCATATTGCTCGAAGGTCTGGTCAGTCTTTACAGTGAAAAAACCGACCTTGATGTTGTTGCAATGGGGCATACCGCCGTCGACGCAATTCATATCGCTCAGGACAAAAGTCCCGACGTCATCGTGGTGGATCTCAGCATGCCGGGCGATCCGGTGGAGGCGATCGATACCATCATCAAGAAGAATGCCCGCATCAGGGTCATCGTTTTCACCGCCTCCAGCGCAATCCAGACGGCGGTGCAACTTTTGAATACCGGCGTTGCCGGTTATGTGCTGAAGGGCAGTTCGTCCAGCGAGTTGCACCATGCGATCACCGCAGCCCATAACGGCGAAACCTACATCACGCCGGGCTTCGCGACGAAAGTCATCATGTCGATGAAGACGCAGGAAATGCGCCGCGCCGCGCAGGCCCAGCAGAAACTGCATCATCGCGAGGAACAGATCGTCATCGGCTTGCTGCAAGGACACACCAATCGCGAAATAGGCGCCGAGCTCAACATCAGCGAAAAGACGGTGAAGCACTACATGACCTCGCTGATGCAGAAGCTGCATGTGCGCAATCGCGTCGAACTGGTGATTGCCGTGAAAAACCGGACCTTGCCGCGCGAAGCCGTCCAGTAGGATTTCCGGCGAACGCCGCCCTTGCCGCGGCACCTCCGGGTGCGGCATGTTTCTGCATAAGGCGAGCGCGCGATGAGGAGGTCTTCAGGCCGAATCCAGCGGAAGACAGGCGATGGCGATCGTGCCGTTCTTGCGCGGGAAATAACGCACCCTGCCGCCGAAAGAGCGAATCCGGCGTTTCTGGCTGGTCTTGCCGAGACGCGCGCGCATGGCCTCCTTCTGGGAGGGCAGCGGCGGACGTCTCCCGCAATCGGCAACGCAGACATACAGCTTATCCTGATGGATCGAGAATTGCACGAGCTGGCGGTTGTTCGGCGCGTGCCGGTAGCTGTTCATCAACCCTTCCAGCACGAAGCGGTACAGACAGATCGACAGGTCGGTGATCGCAAGATCCCTCTTGCTCTTCTTGCGCACGGTCACCTCGCAGCCGGTGATTTCGTAGTAGCGCTTCACGGATTCGTGGATCGCATCCTCCAGGCTTGCGTCTTCCAGTTCCGGCAACACGAGACCGGCGGAGATATTGCGGATATCGTCGAGAACCCCTGATGTCAGTAGAAGAATGCGCTCCAGCGCCTGATGGTGCGCCTTTGCAAGCCCGCTCTGGCCGCTTACGAGATCGCTCAGCCTGAGCTTGGCCAGCGTCAGCACCTGCACGGAACCGTCATGCAGGTCGGCCCCGATCTGGTCCAGCACCCGTTCATTGTGTTTTCCGGCCTCGATACGGGCATTTTCGGCGATCAGACGAAAGCGATTGTTCTCGATGGAAAGATCGATGGCGCTGCGCAGGCTTTGCCGCAGCGTCCGGCGCTGCTCCTCCAGAAGCGCGCCGCAGCGGCGCACGATGAAATAGAGGAGCGCCAGCATCGGAACCGAAACGAGGAACACGACGATCGCCGTGCCGATCCGCGCGGATGCGATGTAGGATTGCAGTGTCTCGGACTCCTCGTAGATCTCGCCGACATACAGAACCTTGCCGTCCTCACCGGTCAGCAGCGGGGCATAGACTTCGATGAGCAGCGCCTTACTCTCCGCCCGGCTATAGTCGTGCTTGAGGATTTCCGTCTTGGAAACCACGGTTTTTCCGGCCGATGCCCTGTCCAGTTCATCGAACGAGCCCGGCGAACGTTTCGCCTCCCGCCATGAAAAGACAAGTTCGCCGCCGGGTTGCCAGACCTTGAAATTGCGCACGCGCTGACCGGCCTGCCCATTCTCCAGAAAAGTAACCAGCCGCTGACGGAAGACGTCGTCGAAAGCATATGCGCCGTCCGGCATGCGCGTCACCAGCGGCGCGATGAAGGTCTGCATCTGAAATCGCCCCGCAGCCCCCACCGCCTCCAGCGCGGCCCGTTCTATCCTGTTTGCCGTAAAGAAGCTCAGGGCCGCCATCAGGCCGAAAACGACGAAAGAAGCGATCAGCAAAAACTGATTTTCTATAGAAAAACTTCCGAAATTTCGTCGAATATCAGGCAGCGACAATAACGGCGCGATAATAAGTTGCGATTCCCTGCCGTCTTCCATTTGTCCGGCTTTCCGTTCCATCATTCCCGTTACCCGGTCTGTCGATGTATTCAGCCAGTAATTGAAAGCCTAAAAAGTATCATTCCGCCAAAGATTGTAAATTACTTTTATTGGGCGTTGTCACTTACGTATCTTTCGCGGTTGCGAACGCATAGGACCAAGGTCTGAACGTCAATTGGACTATTGTCGCGCAATTCGTCGGACCAACTTCCCTATCCGGAAAATCGGAATGTGACAGTATCTCCGCATGCTGCCGA
>CAKTCH010000128.1 GCA_934538895.1 uncultured Alphaproteobacteria bacterium | reverse complement strand
GTGTCATTCTCTTGCCGATATAAAATTTCCTCAATGTTCCGTGCCTATAAATACCATCTCGCCATAAATCATAGCCGTCACGCCAACACCACCGGCGGCGGCGGCCATCTGGTGCTGGGCCGATTGGCTAACCCATGTACCGCGCCTACCTACGACACGGACGATAACGGCAACATCATTCAGATCGACAGCACCGATTACGGGTACGATGCATTGAACCGTCTGGATGAAGAAGACTCCGGCAGTGCCGTGACTTACACCTACGACGCCACCAGCAACCGCCTGACCAAAGTAGCGGGCGGCACGACGACAACCACGGTTCCGGGCACCAGCAACAAGATCAGCGCCGTAGGCGGCTCTTCCATCACCTATGATTCCTCTGGCAATTACATCAGTGCAGGCACACAAAGCTATGTCTGGAACGCTGCCGGGCAACTGGCCACCGCCAGCATCAGCGGCTCGCCCGTCGGCACCTACACCTACAACGCATCAAATCAACGCACAAAAAAGGTCGTGGGTGGCAACACCGTGCAGTATGTCTACGGCCTGAATGGTCTGCTCTACGGTGAATACACCACAGCTGGGGTATTGATTCGGGAATACATTTACCTGAATGATGCGCCATTGGCGCAAGTAGATGCAGGTTCTCCTGAAACACTGACCTATCTGCACCCGGATCATCTCGGCACACCCAGATACGGTACCAACACAGGCGGTACGCAAGTCTGGGCTGCCAATGCTGATGCTTTTGGCGTAGGAACACCATCCGGCAGCGCGACAGTCAACGTGCGGATGGCAGGCCAGTATTACGACTCGGAATCCGGCCTGTTCTATAACTGGAACCGTTATTATAGTCCGGCTATTGGGAGGTATATCAGTTCTGACCCCATCGGGCAGGAAGGGGGCTTGAATACCTTCTTGTACGCGGAATCCAGCCCGGTGATGTTTGTTGATCCGGAGGGGTTACAAAGGCTGTTTGTAAGAGGCGGTTCTCCCGTCGCCATGCCGGGCGCGTCTTCTGTGTTTGCTCCCGGCAGTCCTACGAATAAGCAGTTTGTGAAAGCGACAGAACCAAAAGTTAAAAACGCTTTGGATCAATCGTTCCTTATGTTCATTTGCCCGAGCTGTGCCTATAATATAAATGGATCTCAGAGTAATAATCCTACACAAACATATACACCGCGGACGAATTCTTGTCCCGTAAACAATACGGTGTGGGATGATGTTGATCCGGATGGAAAGAAAGGGTTGAATCCAAAACCAACAGTACTTCCTATCAGGAATGGGCCTAACTTAGATGAGATTTGCTACGAAAAATGCAAGCATCTTTTGCCATCGCCCTCTGGTGACTTACAGTCAAGCGAATATAGAAAGTGCTATCGTGAATGCAAGGGGTCGCTTTAATGAATAAAGAAACAGCTCAAGAAGTAAGAGATTATGCACTTGAAGCCATAAGAAATTTATCTAGTGGATTAAATGCTGCTCTGGGAAAGTGCGATGAGGAAGAGTTAGAGGCTCTTAAAAAAGCAATAGGAATGTCAATCATTAAAATTGATAATGAGTTGTTAGGATTAATATATTCTAAATACCCAGAATTAGATGATCTGAAAGATTAATTTATTAATTATTGACCAGAGCACTCTGATATCCATGCGCTATTTGCTTCTTTCAGTTTTTGCACTCCTCGCCATCTGTGCCCCTTATGCACCCAGCATGGCGTCCAGTGTCCCCTCCCGCCCCGACGCATGGGGCGTGGCGACCAATTGCCGCAATTTTATCGGCACACCTCATGATTCCATCAACTTCGACGCGGGTTTCAAGAAGCAGACGGAAGTCGATTACGCTGCCGGAGGTCTGGTTTTCTCCCGGATCTACCGTTCCGACAGCACATGGACGGATAATACTATCGGCGCATTGTGGCGGCATAATTACGCGCGCATATTGTTTGCCAGCGACGGCAGCGCGTCGATCACCGCGGCGTGGGGGCGACCATCAAGTATAAATAGAGGGAATACATGAGTGATGCGCTTTATCCATTTTCTGTAGAGAGTCAAGGCCGCCATATTATTTTGATTTGGTTTAGTGATGATTCCGGCGATCGTTTCCTAAAGGATGGAAATGACTTACTTGCAGGCGCTACTAAGGATTCAATTAATCAAAAACTTGAAAAGCGGGCTCGTTTCGTTGAATGGCCGGCGTTAGCGATTCTTAATATTGATGAATTGTTTGATAGTCTTGAGGAGGTATCTCATTCGCATATTTCAGATGAAATCCAGAATTCATTATTTTTAAACGGATGGAATTTTTTTGAGGATCTGGTTCGTACTTTCTCGCTTGAAGGAGATTTTTTAGAATATAGAGCCCCATGCCTTGATAATGTATATGATAAAATCTTCTGGGGTTGTAACCTGCCAGCTGTCACACCGACAGGAAAATCTTATTCTCCCCTATGGACAAACGAAGAGGTGGAATGCTGGAAACGATATATGAATGAATTAAAGGGGGCGTTCATACCAAAAATATTTGGTGAATCAGAGGGGGCAGAGTAAAGAAATCTCGCAACCCGCTATGACTTTAAGGCATAGCGGGTAAACATCGATGATTAAGAATTTAGCGTCTGCATTCGTGAGTCACGAAATAAGATGACGCTGTTACTTATACACATGAGGGGTTAATTTCCGGCACGCCTTGCAAGAGGTCTTTGTAAAGTATCTGATTTTATGAGAGAATCGGTTTACAGGGGGTGTTCGTCCCTTTCTTTCCAAAAATAGCGCCTTTATTCTTGTATAACGGCCGGGTGTTTTGTAAATTATGTTAATTCGTAGCCTTCTATGGGGGAGGCTGACGGGAGTATATCGGAAATGATGCTGCAAAACCTGATCGCCGCCTTGAAATCGAGTTCGAGCAATGACGTCAACGCCACGCGGCGGCGCTATCCGCGCCGCGTGAACGACCGTTGCGTCGTCGTGATCTATGGCCATACCTTCCCGGTCGAGGACTGGAGCTTTGGCGGCGTACAGCTGGCGGGCGATGATCGCCTGTTCGGCCCGGTGCAGGTCCTGGACTTCACCCTGAAATTCAAGGTCCGCAATACCATCCTCGACGTTCATCACCGGGGGCGCGTAGTGCGCAAGGGTCATGGCCGCGTGGCGCTGGCATTCGAGCCGCTGACACAAACCATCCGCCAGGGCTTCCAGCGCGTGATCGACGACGCGATCGCCAGCGAATTCGCGGAGTCGCAGGTTTAACTCACAATCTTATTTATAGAATAAAAGGCCACCCCCGCCTTGGGCGGGGATGACCGTATTATTCTATTGCGCATACATGCGGCGGAAACCTTCGGTGACTTGCGCCACGAATGCGGGGTCTTTGGTTTTCCAGTAACGCGGGTCGCGCATCATGGATTGCAAATCGCGTTCATCACCGGCGGCGGCGGAAGCGTCCTCGCGGGAAAGAACCGGCTCTTCGCCGCGCATCAGGCGGTAAAGCGCCATCACGCCTTCGAAGCTGCCGGCGAGATTGGACAGCACTTCCGGCGGCAGGTTTTTTTGACCGTAGGCCAGAAGCTGGCGCGAGATTTCCGTCCATTTTTCCGGCCCGCCGAAAGCGGCGATCAGGCGATCGACTTCGCGCTCGGCCTTGAATTCGTCGGCGAGTTCCAGCACCATCGGCACCATTTTTTCAACGGCGAGGTCGTAGACCATCTGCACCTGATCGGGGGTGAAGCCGCGTTCATGCAGCCGCTTGTTGATATCGGCGTCAACCGGGAACAGGCCGTGGCTGACGTTGATCTCGTAGGCGTCCGGCGTTTCCGGCACGCCGAGCGTGCTCAATACGCGGGTGCGGTCGTCGGGATTTATCATGGTCGAGAGTTTCTTTTCCAGTTCCAGATAGGAATTGAGCAAGGCCTCGACGCGGATTTGCTGTTTGCTTTCGTCCCAGAATTTTTCCGGCAGGCTGGTGGGTTTGGCAGATGAATTTTCAACTTCGGGGGTGAGCAGGTTGTCAGTCATGGTTTTCTCCTTTTAGAATTTTTTTTAACATAGCGGGCACAACGATCTATTGAGGGTTACGTCCGGCGTTCACCAGACGCAGGATGGTGCCGACCAGCGCGCGCTGGCCTTCGGCGTAGCGCAGATGCCCTTCCGGGACATCAGGCCCGCAGGCGCGGGCGAAAGTCAGGTTTTGCAAATGGCCGAGCACGATTTTGCCGTCGTCGCCGGTGAAAGTGCGGACATAGGCGCGTTCGACCGCACCGCGATCGGCGGAGAGCGGTTCCGGCATCCAGAACACGATTTCGGTTTTGCGTTTAAACAGTTTGCGGAAGAACATCGGTTATCTCCTGTGCGGGTAGCGGTAAGGGTTGTTTAATCAGATCGACCGGGACGCCCAGCGCATCGCCGAGGAAACGCGCGGCTTGCGCGAGGTCGATGGCGGCGGAGGCTTCCGGCCCCATGCGCAGCACGGTTTCAATCCATGACAGCGTATTCTGGATGTTGCGCTGGCCCTGCGCCCTTGCCAGCGGCGCGCGGTAATCCAGCGCCACCAGACGGCCATCGAGACGGATATCCGGCACTTCGCCGCGGCGGCGCAGGATGCCGAAGGCGCGCTGCACCAGCGGCGTCAGCAGTTCCGATTGCAGGCGGCCATAGGTGGCCCCCAGCAGCAGCGCCATTTCGCCCGCGCGTTCGATCACTTCCGTGGCGGTCATGCGCGGGGACGTGACCGGCGCCAGCTTGTCGGCCAGCAACGCGTGACGGATACGGCGGCGCAGGTCGTCGAGCACCAGTTGCGAGATATCGAAGCGCCCCGGCATGTCGAGGGGGCGCAGGCCTTCCGAACCCACGGCCTTCGGGATGATCGCGCCGGGTTTGAGTTCGATGTTGGCGGGGTTGAGCACGCCATCGTCGTCGGCCTGCCAGATGCCTGTCACGGCTATGGAGGCGTTTTTCAGGATCAATTCAACGACCTTGTTCGCGGTCTTGATATCCGGCAAGGCTTTCATGACGGGCGAACGGCCATAAAGTTCGCCCGGCGCTTTCAGCCAGCGGAAGGCGATGACGGGCGACGCCGTGAACGTACCCGCGCGCAGCAGGACGGGAT
>CAKTCH010000127.1 GCA_934538895.1 uncultured Alphaproteobacteria bacterium | reverse complement strand
GAAACGCTCATAGTGACCAAGATCCAGGTCGGTTTCGGCGCCGTCGTCGGTGACGAACACCTCGCCGTGCTGGAAGGGCGACATGGTGCCCGGGTCCACGTTGATGTACGGGTCGAGCTTGATGAGGGTGACTTTGAGGCCGCGCGATTCAAGGATCGCAGCCAGGGAAGCAGAAGCAATGCCCTTGCCAAGGGAGGACACCACACCGCCGGTGACGAACACGAATTTGGTCATGACTCGGGCGAGCCGGGCGCTCGCAGGAGGTGGAAATGGCGATTATAAAGGCCGGCCCTTTCCCCGCCGGGGAGAGGGAAGAGCGCCGTAAGGCGCGGAGGATGAGGGAGATAAACACTATCGTTTAACTTTATCCCGCACGCGGTCATACATCTTTAGCCACGCTTCGGCAAGGCGGCTGATGTCGCCGGAAGTGGTGGCCCAGCCCATCGAGACGCGCAGGGCATGGCTGGACAGGTGTGCGTCCACGCCCATGGCTTCCAGTACGTGGCTCGGCTTCACCGTGCCGCTGGAGCAGGCGGAGCCGCTGGAGACGGCGATGCCTTCGATATCGAGGCTCATGAGCTGCGTATTGGCGGCAATGCCGGGCAGGCCGATATTGGCGGTGTTGGCGACGCGCGGCGCGCCCTGGCCGAAGATCACGATTTCAGGGGCGCTCTGCTTGAGCCGCGCTTCCAGTTGATCGCGCAGGGCCGCGCATTTCTGAAAATCCGCAAGCCCGGCCAGCGCGATCTCGGCGGCCAGCCCGAAACCCGCGATGCCGGCGACGTTTTCAGTCCCCGCGCGCTGGCGTTTTTCCTGGCCGCCGCCATGGATGAACGGCACCGGCGCGGCACCGGGCGCGCACAGCAGCGCGCCCACGCCTTGCGGCCCGCCCATTTTATGCGCGGAAAGCGAAAGATAATCGACGCCGAGCAGCGAAAGTTCAAACGGGGTCTTGCCCGCCGCCTGCACGGCGTCGCAGTGAATGAATATCTGCGGGTGCCTGGCCCGCGCGCGGCGCGCGATTTCCGCGACGGGCTGGATGACGCCGGTTTCATTATTCACCAGCATGACGGAGATAAGGGCGGGCGCTGCGCCTTCCAGCATTTTGTCGAAGGCGGCGATATCGACGGCGCCGTCCGCCGTCACCGGGATTCTGTCCGCCTGCGGCGCGGATTCAAGAACGGAAGGGTGTTCGATCGCGGAAACGAGAATGCGCTGCCCCGCGAAATGTTTCAGCACCGCGTTGTTGGACTCGGTGGCGCCCGAGGTGAATGTAACGTAGTTGGAATGCGTGCCCGCGAGCGCGGCTACCTGCGCGCGCGCTTTTTCGACATGCCGGCGCGCATCGCGTCCGAACGCATGGATGGACGAAGCATTCCCCGGCATGTTCAGCAAAGACGCCATCAGCGCCGCAACAGCGGGTTGCATGACACCGCTTGCGTTATAATCAAGATAAACCGGGTTTTTTTCCATCTTTCACAGCTTTCAACTTTGCCAATGTAAACAACCCTTTATCCACACGGCTTGTCAAGTTGTTATGATAAATTTGTGGACATTTGAAAGCCCGGTTTGCTATACCGGACCTTGGGAGCCACGAATAACCATGCGTAATAAATAATCATCATCACGGAACGGCAGGGGTGCACCGTGATTTGTGTGAGACGCTTTTTAGCAGCTAGGGGATTTTATGCCTGAGATTATTATAAATGGCCCGGCGGGGCGTCTGGAAGGCCGTTACACGCATTCCAGAACGCCGAATGCGCCGTTGGCCGTCATTCTGCATCCGCATCCGGAACATGGCGGCACCATGAACAACAAGGTGACCTATCACCTGTTCCAGACGTTCGTCGAACGCGGCTTTTCCGTGCTGCGTTACAATTCGCGCGGCGTGGGCCGCAGCCAGGGCATGTTCGACCGCGGCGAGGGCGAACTGAGCGATGCCGCTTCCGCCCTTGACTGGATGCAGGAAATCAACCCGAACGCGCCTTATGTATGGGTCGCCGGTTTCTCCTTCGGCGCCTGGGTCGGGATGCAGCTGCTGATGCGCCGCCCGGAAATTCGCGGCTTTATCTCGGTCGCGCCGCCCGCGAACATGTTCGATTTCACCTTTCTCGCGCCGTGCCCGACCTCGGGCCTGATCCTTCACGGCGATAAGGATTCCGTCGTGCCGGAACCGCACGCCGAGAAGCTGGTGCAGAAACTGCGCGCGCAAAAAGGCATCGATATCGATTATCGCGTGATCGAAGGGGCTAATCACTTCTTCAACGATCATGTCGATATCCTGACCGGCCATGTGCACGACCATCTGAACGCCGCCGGCTGTGGCCGTTCCGTCGTGCGCCAGATTGCGAAAGCGGCGTAAGTCACGATTTCGCTGAACCAGCAAAAAAGCCGGGAGACGATCCCGGCTTTTTGTTTGTCGTTTAACCCTTGCGACATCATCGGAAAAGGGGTTTAAACACAACGGGCACGGCTATTACCACGCTTTCTTCTCTTGTCATCCCGAGGAATGAAATGACGAGGGATCTCCTTTTTTCCAGATAAGAGGAGATCCCTCGCTTCGCTCGGGATGACAAAAGGAGAGGCGCGTCGTGATCGCCGTGCCCGATGTATTTAAAAACAGGGGCTGTCCCGGATAAGGCGATCAAGCGGCTTTCCGGCGTTCTTTCAGGGTTTTCAGCACGTCCTCGACATGGCCGGTGACGCTGACCTTGTGCCAGATATGCGCGATCTTGCCGTCTTCGTCGATCAGGAAGGTCGCACGCGCGATGCCCATATATTTGCGGCCATACATGCTCTTCTCGACCCAGACGCCGTATCGCGCGCAGACCTCGCCTTCCTCGTCGGACGCCAGCGGGAAATTCAGCTCGTATTTTTCCTTGAATTTATCGTGCTTCTTCACGCTGTCCCTGGAAATGCCGATCACCGCCACTTTCAAACGCTTGAAGGCGCTCAGGCCGTCGCGGAAATCGCAGGCTTCCTGAGTGCAGCCGGACGTGTCGTCCTTGGGATAGAAATAAACCACCACCGGCTGGCCTTTGAAATCTGAAAGCTTTACGGTGCCGCCGCCGTCGGTCGGCAGGGTGAAGTCGGGCGCTTTGTCTCCGGTTTTGAGGTCGCTCATACTTATTATCTCCTTATCGAGGCTTACAAATTTAGCGTACATGCGGTAAAAAGATAGTGCCTCACGCGCCTTTAATATTCCATAATCAAAAAACGATGAAACGCCCTCAGATCAATTTACCCTCGTTCTCGCTGCTGCGCTTCTGTGGCCGGCTGTGCGGCCGTTCGAGCTTCATGGCGCTGGAGATCGTGGCGGCGGGCATCGGCCTGCTGGTGCTGGTGCTGGCGCTCTTCATGTGGCGCCTGACCACCGGGCCGCTCGATATCGGTTTCGCCCGCGATTACGTGGAAGACGCGTTGCGAGAAAATGAAAGCGGTTACGCCGCCACCATTCAGGGCGCTTATCTGTCATGGCCGGACACCGGCGGCCCGGTGATCCTGAGCCTGCGCGGCGTCAGCCTGACGCGCCACGACCAGTCTTTCCTGTCGGTGCGCGAGATGGATATGGGCGTGGCGGTGCGCCCGCTGTTCTTCGGCCATATCCGCCCGGTGACGGTACGGCTGAAGGAACCCTCCATGCGCCTGTTCCGCAGCGCCGAGAATAAATTCGATCTTTCGCTCGGCGGCGAAACGCAGACGGCGCATATCGAGGGCGGCGATTACGCGCTTGAAACCGTGATCGCCGCGCTGACGCGCGAGGGCGCGGACCGCCGCCAGTGGGGCCCCCTCGCTTACCTGCGCCAGTTCGACATCGCCGACGCGCGCATGGTGGTTGAAGACCATGTGCTGAATATCAGCTGGTATATCGCCCCGCTGGATCTGTCTTTCGCGCGCGACCGCGAGGGTCTGGCGGTCAGCGCGACGCTGGAACTGCCGGGCGGCAGCAATCGCTCCTCGGTGATCGTGGCCGACGCGATTTACAACCCGCGCAAGACCGACCTGGTCGTGAACCTGCATTTGCAGGATATCGACCCGCGCGCGCTGGCGCAGAAGATCGACGCGCTGGCGTGGTTCCGGAACCAGACGCTGGTGGTCAATGGCGACCTGACCATGATCGCCGACCCGCAGGGCAGGCTGAAGCGTATCGGCATGAACCTGAGCAGCGCCAACGGCACGCTTAACATTCCGGATGTGCACGACCGCCCGATCGCTTACGAGGAAGTCGGCGTAAACGCCACTTACGATCATGAGAATGGCAAATTCCTGCTCGATAACCTCTCGCTGACGCTGGGCGGGATCGAGGTGCAGGCATCGTCGGTCATGGCCGTCACGCCCGATAGCATCAGCGCACCGTTAAGAATCAAGGCGCCGAACGTGCCGCTGGAAGCGCTGGCGCGGCAATGGCCCTCGTCCCTCAACGACACGTCGGCGCGTAAATGGTTCACCGAGCGCCTGTCCGTCGGGCGCCTGTATGACGGCGCGGTGACGGTGGATCTCGAAGCGCGGCGCGTCGAGGGCGAACGGGGCGAGGAATCGAAATGGGATGCCGAAGCCCGCAATCTTGCCGTCGACGCGAAAATGCAGAACATCACGGTGGATTACAACAAGCCGATGATCCCCGTCGTCGGGGCGAACGCTGTAGCCCGCGTGCGCGATGACGTCATGACCATCGATATCCAGTCCGGGAAGATGGACGAGATGGACGTCGAAAGCGGCAAGGTGGTGATTACCGAACTGATCTCCGACAAGACCGGCCATGCGGATATTACGGCCACGCTGAACGGCCCGGTGCGCAGCGTGCTGCGTTATATCGAACGCGAGCCGATCGCCTTCCAGGCCG
Organism: uncultured Alphaproteobacteria bacterium; assembly: GCA_934538895.1. GTDB lineage: Bacteria > Pseudomonadota > Alphaproteobacteria > Micavibrionales > Micavibrionaceae > Micavibrio_C. The sequence goes on along the minus strand of CAKTCH010000127.1, from coordinate 367 downwards.
GCAGGGCGGGCATCAAAACCGAGCAGGTCAAGGGGAACGCCAAAGTCGATGTGCAGGTATCGTTCCCGACATTGAAGGACCTGCCGAAGGAACAGGTGAAGGTGAAGGCGCAGGGCACGGCTTATGACCTGCTGCTGCCCGGCATGATTAAAGATCTCGATATCGGCGGCAACGATGTCAAAGTCCATGTCGAGGACGGCACGGTCACGATCAGGGGGCCGGGCACGTTGCAGGGCCGCGCCGCGCCGGTGGACTTCACTGCCTTCTTCGACAGCACCGGCAAGCCCTATGTGTTCCAGGCGAAATCCACCGTCAAGGCCGATTACGAACTGCGCCGTCATTTCGGCGCGGGGCTGGAGGACTGGGT
>CAKTCH010000126.1 GCA_934538895.1 uncultured Alphaproteobacteria bacterium | reverse complement strand
GGCCCGGCCGGTTACTCCATCATGGAAATCGCGCAGATGAACGACATCAAGCAGATAGAGGGGGCCTGCGGCGGCTCGCTGGCCTGCGCGACCTGCCATGTCTACGTCCACCCCGACTGGTGGGACAAGGTCCTGCCTGATGGCGAGAAGTCGGTGGAGGAGGAAGACATGCTCGACCTCGCCTTCGACGTGCGCAAATTATCGCGCCTCTCCTGCCAGATCGTGATGAAGGACGAACTGGACGGGCTGGTGCTGGCGCTCCCCGGCACGAAAACCAGCTGGACGCCGTGAAATATAATGAAGCGGTAATAATAAGTCGTTAAACACAACGCGCACAGCGATCACAACGAATCTTATCCCTTGTCATCCCGAGGAATGGAATGACGAGGGATCTCCTCTTTGTCCCAGGTAAGATCCCTCGCTGTCGCTCGGGATGACAAAGGCAAAACGACGCTATAATCGCTGTGCGCATTGTGGTTCGACGTAGCCCGGCGACAGGCTAAATCCCGATTTCAGCCCTGATACGCTCGTAAAGCGCTTCCGGCGTTTCCTCGACGCGGAAATACGATATTTCCGTGTGCGACGACAGGAAGCCCGTTTTCAGGCTGTGCTTCAGCTGCGCCAGCATATGGTCGTAATAGCCGCGCGTATTCAGGATATATAACGGGCGCACCGGCAGGCGGTTGCCGTTTTCGTCCTTGACGTTATGGTCGATCTCGACGGATTCAAAAATTTCGTCCAGCGTGCCGGTGCCGCCGGGCAGCACCACGAACGCCTTGGTATCGCGCACGAAATAGGCCTTGCGTTCCGACATCGTCTCGGTCAGCGAGTACTGGAAGCCCAGCGCATCCACGTCGCCCTGAAAGAAATATTTATGCGGCATCACGCCATAAAGCTGCGCTTCGGATTTGAAATCGCGCGCTGAATCCACGAACCCGCGCGCGAAAGCGCCCATGAGGCCCTTGGCCGAGCCGCCATATTTCAGCAAGACGTCATGCTTGCCGATCAACACGCCCAGCGCCCTTGCGTCGTCCGCGAAAACGGGATCGTGGCCGTCGCGCGATCCCCCATACAAAGCCAGTGAAACAAGCGACAAAGAAAATTTCCTCACAACAGATGTTATGAAGGAATCTTAACCTTTTAAGACGGACAGGTACAACAACTATTAAGGCTACGTCAGAGGCCGGGCGGCAAAGGTGCCTTCGCCATGTGAACGGCAGGCTCGGCGAATGCGGGCGCCAGGTCGATACCGCGCATGACGCCTTCGGCGCTCCATTTTTTCAGCTTCTCGATCGCCTGCGCCGGCTCGTTCACGGCGCGAATCATTTCCTCGCGGCCCGGATGGATGGCGCCCGCATCGATCAGCTTGCGCATCAGGCGCTTTTCATCGTCATAAATGCCTTCGGTATTCAGCACGATGATCGGAGTCAGGTATTCCTGCGATCGCGCGGCGATCAGCATGTCGTTACGCGCGGCGATTTCCCATTTTTCATCCAGCGTGCCGATACCGCCGAACAGCGTGATGAAGGCATCGGCCTTGCTCATCATCCATGATTTACGTGTCGGCAAAGTTTTGACGATTTTCTCGACCGTACCCTCCACCGGGACATAGTTTGCCCAATTTTTAAAATCCTGCGTGATAACGCCGTAGACGCGGCTGCCGCTATCGCGCGCAGCCTTGGCCACGACTCCCATCAGACCGGCGGCACCGCCGCCATATACCAGATCGAAACCGTTCCGCCCCAGTAACTGACCGATTTCTGCCGCGTGCCGCGCATAGGCCGGATTATTGCCCATGCGGGAAGAACAGAATATACCCACGGTTTTAATGGTTTTCTTTTTAGGTGAAGTCATACGCCTTATCCCTGAAATTATGCTTTTTTTGATTAGGCGAGGATTAGCAAAAACAGGGTTTGGAAGTCAAAATATTGCTATGATGCGCCGCACAGGTTTATGGTTCCCGGCACTTTGCCAGACGTAGTACAGACTGCCCTAGAAAATCGCGGCGCGCAGGCGCGGCTGGTTCTCGCGCGCCGAGGCATGAAGGCATTTTTCATTGAAAAACAACATCTGTCCCGGCTTCAGTTTCAGCAAAGACACATCGCGTTCGCGCATATATGCCTCCAGCTTTTCGCCGATGGTTTTTCTGGTATCGTCGGATTCAGCATCGTCGTATTCGGCATCGTCGTGAAGAATATTGCGCCACGACAGGTCCGGTAATTCCAGATAGGGAGTTCCTTTCCTGTCACTGAAAGTCATATGTATGGCTTTAGCCGGTGCCGCCACTTTCATGCCCGCTCCGGCGATGTGGATATGTATATCAGGAAAGATTTCAGACAGCGCAAAATCTATATGCCACGGTAAATGCATCACGCCATTCGTCCACAGGCGCAACATCCCGTCGTGCCCCTGCGCGTTTTCGGGGCGGCGGCATAAATTCGATGAAGAGGCCCATTCGAATTCTTCCATCAGCCAGCGCTGCGTTTCGGCATAGGCTTCATCTTCATGTTTCCAGCGGCAATGGCCGGGGGCCGTTCCATCGGCGATGATCAGGGGGCAATCTTTTATCACCGGGGACAAGGTATTCCCGGCCACCGCCTGCCATTCACGCACGACCTCGGCCGGCACCGCGCTTTCAACGATCACGCCGCCGCAGTCCTGCCCCAGCGCCCGGCGGATTTTCGCAGGGTTTTTCTCTTCGTGCGCGATAGTGCCGATTTCACGTCTCATAACCGCACATTACAATTCCGTTATGGTTATGTCAATAATTCCTTGGATATAAACCCGTTTTACTTTATATATGCCCGCATGAATACGCTCGGCTTCGATAAGGAACCTCAGGATACCCGCGTGGTGGTGGCCATGTCGGGCGGGGTCGATTCGTCCGTGGTGGCGAGCCTGCTGCACGAGCAGGGCTATGAAGTCATCGGCGTCACGCTCCAGCTATACGATTTCGGGGCGGCGCTGCAAAAGAAAGGCGCGTGCTGCGCCGGGCAGGATATCTACGATGCCCGCCGCGTCGCCGAAGCGCGCGGCTTCCCGCATTATGTGCTGAATTACGAAAGCAATTTCAAGGACAGCGTGATCGAGGATTTCGCCGACAGTTACCTGCGCGGCGAAACGCCGATTCCGTGCGTGCGCTGTAACCAGACGGTCAAGTTCCGCGACCTGCTGGCGGTGGCCAAAGACCTTGGCGCCGACTGCATGGCGACCGGGCATTATATCCAGCGCGGCATCAACCCGGACACGGGCCGCGCCGCCTTGCTGCGCGCAGTCGATCCCACCAAAGACCAAAGCTATTTCCTGTTCGCCACGACGCAGGAGCAGCTTGATTACCTGCGCTTCCCCCTGGGCGGCTGGACCAAGGACGTCACGCGCCGCCACGCCCAGCGCCTCGGCCTGATTACGGCGGACAAGCCCGACAGCCAGGATATCTGCTTCGTGCCCGGCGGCGATTATACCAAAGTGGTGAAACGCCTGCGCCCCGAAGCGCAAAAACCCGGCAATATCGAGCATATCGATGGCCGCGTTCTCGGCACGCATGAAGGCATCATCCATTACACCATCGGCCAGCGCAAAGGCCTGGGCATCGGCGGCGGTCATTCCGATCATAACGATCCGTTCTACGTGGTGAAGGTCGATGCCGAAAACGCCCGCGTCATCGTCGGCCCGAAAGAAGCGCTGGCGCGCGATACCATTCACTTAAAGGAATGTAACTGGTTGCTGGATGACCGGATGACCGGATTACCGGATGATCAGAACGCGCCTGACCGATCATCCGGTCATCCGGTCATCGGATCATCTCAAAACGGCCTTCCTGTTTTACTGAAATTCCGCTCGATGATGCAGCCCATTCATGCAGCACTCACACGCCATGATGACGGCAGCGCCACATTGACACTGAAAGATGCACAATACGGCATCTCCCCGGGACAGGCTGCCGTCTGCTATGATGGCGAACGGATGATCGGCGGCGGGTGGATCAGCCATGCCGACAATACCCGCTTGTAAGCGGTTATGGTGAAGCCCGGTCTTTGACCGGCCCCGCTTTCCGGCTATAATCGTCTTTTCCGTCTTCAACAGGAGGATTTCCCATGTCCCTGCGCGCGGCCCTGCTGGCTTTACTGTGTTTTGCGTCCACGCCCGCCCTCGCCGGCGAACCGTTCCTTTATAAAGACGGTGACATGCAGCTCGAAGGCTATATGGCGCGCGCCGCAGAGCCCGGCGCGCCGGTCGTGCTGATCGTGCACCAGTGGAAGGGCCTCGGCGCTTACGAGAAAAGCCGCGCCGACATGCTGGCCGCCGCAGGTTATAACGCTTTCGCCATCGATATGTACGGCCAGGGCATCCGCCCGCAGACGCCCGAGGAGGCGGGCAAGCAGGCCAGCCTCTACAAAAACGACCCGGTGCTGGCCCGCCAGCGCGTTCATGCCGCGCTGGAAACCGTGCGCGGCATGAGCAGCATCGGGCCGTCCATAGCCATCATGGGTTATTGCTTCGGCGGCACCATGGCGCTCGAAGCCGCGCGCGCGGGTGAGGAACTCGCCGCGGCCATCAGCTTCCATGGCGGCCTCTCGACCAAAGCGCCGGCGGCTGAGAACACGGTCAAGGCTCCGCTTCTGGTGCATCACGGCGCGGATGATCCGTTCGTCCCCGCGGCGGAAGTCGTCGCCTTCGAGCAGGAAATGCAGGACGCCCACGCCCGCCTGACCTTCTACGCCTACCCCGGCGCGGTCCACAGCTTTACCGAAAAAGAAGCCGGAAACGACCCGGCCAAAGGCGCGGCCTATAACGAAGAAGCCGACGCCCTGAGCTGGCAGCGCAGCCTTTCCTTCCTTGAAAAAGCCTTCCGGAAAGCCGGAAACGAAGGGAATCCGGCGGCCACGCCCGCCCCCGCCCCGGCCACGGAAAAGCCCGCGCCTGAAAGCTTGACAAAAACCCCCTAAACGGCGATAAACGCAAGCCTTAAAACACCGTTGGCGGTGTAGCTCAGCCGGTAGAGCAGAGGAATCATAATCCTTGTGTCGGGGGTTCAAGTCCCTCCACCGCCACCATTTATCCCTTAAATGGCAAAAACTTACAGAGAGCCCTCTTCGGGGCCGGCCTATATTCTATCGTTCGATGCAGCATCGAAGTAGAAAAGCCGCTCGGTAGATAGCCTTAATCCCTCTAAACAATTTTTCTGGCTCAACGATATCCCTCGCTTCGTCAATGCTTTCATGCATAGAGGCTTTCTTAATCTTATTTATAGAGAGCGGCCCTTGCAACTGAACAGATTCCAAGA
>CAKTCH010000125.1 GCA_934538895.1 uncultured Alphaproteobacteria bacterium | reverse complement strand
GCCCTTAAAATCCAGCATTTTCGTCATTCCCCGCTTTATGCGGGGAATCCATCCATCGGTTTTCACGAGCTTATAAAGCGGGGAATGACGATGGTTTTTATGAGTCTTAATGAGTCCGCACCCTAATCATTAATGAGTCCTGAGCCTAATTACCGATAACTGAAAACTACTTGCCGCCCATCAGCTTGTTCAGTTCGCCCTGCATGGTGGCGATGTTTTTCTTCAGCGCTTCCATGCGCTCTTCGGCGTTCTTGCCCATCGGGCCCATGAAGGGCGACCAGGCTTTCAGGGCGTTTTCGAACATTTCCATGTTCTTGCGGGTCAGGTCTTCCATGGCGGACATGGCGGAAGCCGGGTTCATCATCTGGGCCATGGGGTTGGCCGCGCCGGCACCCATCTTGCTCATCTGCTCGCGGAATTGTTCCTGATTTTTTGTAAACGCTTCGAAGCTTTGTTCGAGATAGCTCGGCACCAGGTTTTGCAGGTTGTCGCCATAAAAGCCGATGAACTGGCGCAGGAAGCTGGTCGGCAGCATGTTGTGGCCTTTGGACTCCTGATCGACGATGATCTGCGTCAGGACCGCGCGCGTCAGGTCTTCCCCTGACTTCGCGTCATAAACCACGAAATCGCGGTTTTCTTTCACCATTGTGCAAAGATCGTCCAATGTGACGTAAGAGCTGCGGCCCGTGTCGTAGAGGCGGCGGTTGGCGTATTTCTTGATGACGGTGGGTTTGTCGGATTTAGTTTTGGCGGTGGTCATGTCAGTACCTGCTTCTTATGTGTAACAATGTCTTGGAACCCATTGTCATTATGCACAAAACAATCTGTGCTGAAAGGGTTTCCATGGCTTGGTTTTCTTTTATACCCTATAGTCGGGCCATGTCTGAAAATGCTGAAACAGAGGCGGTACTGGAAGACCTTCGCCGGGGGCCGCGCCCTTTGCCCGCTTTTGTCGGGATGGCGGGATTGTTTGCCCGTTCCCCGGAATACCGCCTCCGGATGATCGAGGGGTTGAAGCTTTATCAATCGCACCCTTTCAGGCGGCCCGCGACAGTTGATCGCATAATATGGCAAGACGGCACCGTGACGATGCGGCATATCCCTGCGCAGGGTAAGCGCCATTTGCTGCTCGTGCCCTCCATGATTAACCGTTCCGTAATTATGGATTTACTGCCCGCGCGCTCTTTCGCGCGCTGGCTGGCGGCGCGGGGGATCGATGTCTATCTCATCGACTGGGGGGAGCCGAAAGACGATTCCGGCCAGCAAACCCTTGATGATATCCTGCATCAGAAATTCCTTCCAAGCCTATTGTTTTTGAATGAAAAAACAGGCGGCTACGACGTGCTTGGCTATTGCATGGGCGGCACATTGCTAGCAGGCGTCGTTCATCTGAAACCTGAAGGTTTGAACAAGGTCATTTACCTGGCTGCGCCGTGGGACTTTCTGGCGGGGGGGCGTGAATTGCAGCAGCAGGTCCTGCTGGGGACGCCCTCGGCTTTACAGATTACCGAGCAAGGCGGCGTGCTCCCGAGCGGCTGGATACAATCGGTCTTCGCGGCGGTCAATGCAGAGCGTAATATTCATAAGTTTGCCGATTTCGCTGTCATGGATCAGGACAGCGATCAGGCACGGCTGTTCGTGGCGGTCGAGGACTGGCTGAATGACGGCGTCGATCTGCCGTCCGCACTGGCACGCGCCTGCGTGGTCGACTGGTACGGCCAGAACAAGCCCGCAAAAGGGGAATGGATCGTCGATGGCCGGGCGGTCGATCCGGCGCGAACGAAAAATCCGGTTCTGGTCGTAACGTCGTCGACCGATCGTCTGGTGCCGGAAGAATCCTCTCATGCTCTGGCCAGCATGATTCCGCAGGCTAGATTACTGACGTCGACTTGCGGCCATATCGGCATGATGACAGGCAGGCGCGCGCAGGATGAAGTATGGGAGCCTATCGCCGACTGGATTGTTGCGTAGCAACAAATCGGCGCGTGCGCAGGTACCCTGCCTTGCAATCCTGTCCGATATGGCAATAATGAAGCGGTCTTTTTCGCCCTTTGAAACAGGAGCTATATTCTCATGTCCCCTAACGATCCCATCGTCATCGTTTCCGCCAAACGCACGCCCATAGGTTCTTTCAATGGCGGGCTGGCTGGCGTTCGCGCCCATGAACTGGGGGCGCATATCATTAAAAGCGTCGTGGCCGATGCCGGGATCAAGATCGACGAGGTCGATGAAGTCCTGATGGGGCAGGTGCTGACGGCGGGCGAGGGGCAGAATCCGGCGCGTCAGGCGGCTATCCTCGCGGGCGTGCCGCAGGACCGCACGGCGATGACCATCAATCAGGTTTGCGGCTCGGGTTTGCGCTCTGTCGCGCTCGGACTGCAAGCGATTGCCAATGACGACGCCAAAGTGGTCGTCGCGGGCGGTCAGGAGAATATGAGCCTGTCACCGCATTGCCTGCATCTGCGCAACGGCACAAAAATGGGCAATACAGAATTCGTGGATACCATGATCAAGGACGGATTATGGGACGCATTCAACGGTTATCACATGGGTATTACGGCTGAGAATATCGCGGAGAAATACCAGATCACCCGTGTGGCGCAGGATGAGTTCGCGGCGCAATCCCAGCAGAAGGCCGAGAAAGCCATCAATGAAGGCCGCTTTAAAGCCGAAATCGTGCCGGTGACCGTCAAAGGCAAGAAAGAAGATATCGTTATCGACAAGGACGAATTTCCGCGCGCGGGCGTAACGGCGGAAAGCCTGACCAAGCTGCGTCCGGCGTTCAAGCCCGACGGCACGGTGACGGCGGCGAATGCGTCCGGCCTGAATGACGGTGCGGCGGCGGTGGTGCTGATGCGTGCCAGCGAGGCGCAAAAGCGCGGCCTGAAAGTGCTGGCGACCATTCGTTCATGGGCTACCGCTGGCGTCGATCCGGCGGTGATGGGCACAGGCCCGATCCCGGCTTCGCGCAAGGCACTGGAGAAAGCGGGGTGGAGCGTAAAGGACCTCGACCTGGTGGAATCCAACGAGGCTTTCGCGGCGCAGGCGTGCTGTGTGATGAAGGAACTGGGGCTGGATGCGTCCAAAGTGAACGTGAACGGCGGCGCGATCGCGCTCGGCCATCCGATCGGCGCGTCCGGCACGCGCGTTCTGGTGACGTTGCTGCATGAAATGGCGCGCCGCGACGCGCGCAAGGGGCTGGCCACGCTGTGCATCGGCGGCGGCATGGGTATCGCCATGTGCGTCGAACGGGACAAGGCGCTTGATCTGAAATCCGTGGCATAAATTTTTTAGAAAGGGTGAGACAATGACGAAGGTGGCAGTGGTTACGGGCGGCACGCGCGGTATCGGTTACGATATTACGGCGGCGCTGACGAAGGAGGGTTACAAGGTGGCGGCCTTCTATCACGGGAATGAAGAAGCGGCGGAGGCTTGCGCCCGTGATACGGGGGCGGCGGTCTATAAGGTCAATGTCACCGATTACGATTCCTGCCTTGCGACCTGCGCCCGGATCGAGGAAGAACTGGGGCCGATCACGGTGCTCGTGAACAATGCGGGCAAAACCAATGACGGCATGATGCACAAAATGACTCCCGAGGCATGGCTCGACGTGATCGATACCAACCTGACATCCTGCTTCAATATGTGCCGGGCCGTCATCAACGGGATGCGCGAACGCGGTTACGGGCGCATCATCAATATCAGCTCGATCAACGGCCAGAAAGGTCAGTTCGGCCAGACCAATTACTCGGCGGCGAAAGCCGGGATGCTGGGCTTTACCAAGGCGCTGGCGATGGAAAGCGCGGCCAAGGGTGTTACCGTCAACGCCATTTGCCCCGGTTACATCCAGACGGAAATGACCGGCAAGATGAAGCCTGAAATACTGGAATCGATCATCAGGCAAATCCCGGTGGGGCGCATGGGTACGCCGGAGGAAATCGCAGGCGCCGTTGTTTTCCTCGCTTCCGATAAGGCGAGTTATATTACCGGTTCCACCTTATCCGCCAATGGCGGCCAGTATATGGCATAAGGTACGATTATGGGGGAACCGGGGGTCCTTGAGCGTCGTGCGGCTGCCAAGGGTGAAACCATCGTGGAGCAAGGGAAAGCCGGAATCGAGGCTTTTCTGATTCAATCCGGCGAAGTAGTTGTTTTCACGGAAGCCGAGGGCAAGCGTGTCGAGCTTGCGCGGATGGGGCCGGGGCAAATCGTCGGTGAAATGGCGCTGGTCGTCGATGCCCCGCGCACGGCGACCGTACAGGCTTTGAGTGAATGCAATCTGATCGTCATCACCCGCCAGACGCTGAACGAGAAATTGCAAAAAAGCGATCCCACCGTGCGCGCCTTGGTGGCCATGCTGATGAAACGGCTGGCGCAATCGAACAGGGCGCAGCTTTGCAGGGGTGGCGATCTGGATAATATGCTGGATATCGTGCCTGCAATCTATCACGAGCTTCATTCCTCGCTCCCTGCCGCACAGAAAAAAAGCCTGGAAAGCAGCCTGCTGCCGCCGATGGATGCATTCCTCAATGCCATCAAAGATTTTCGCCGCCGTTATGAGATTTAAAATATGCTTTCGCTGCTGCGCCGCCTGGAGCGGATAGATAGTTTACTGGTCGACCTTCATAAGAAGATCATGAGGGCGCCTTCCATGGGCGCGAAGCTGGATGGGTATGGGGGTTTTGGACCCGGCTTCGATTTCTGCCGTATATATCTGGCAATATCCGTTCTTGTGTGGCATGGATGGATGCTCGTCGCGGGCAGGCCTATGCTGGATACATATACCGAGATACCAGGGCTGTGGCTTCTTAAATATTCTGTTTTGCCCATGTTCTTCGCGTTGAGCGGCTTCCTGATTACGGCCAGCGCGCAAAGACTTTCATGCGGGAATTTCCTTGTGAACCGCGCTTTGCGCATTATTCCCGCGCTAGCAGTGGAAATAATTCTTTCCGTTTGTATTTTAGGCGTAATTTTTACGTCCCTTCCTCTTTCTGAATATTTTTCCGATCCCCTTACTTACAAATATCTTCTGAATATCATCGGCTATGTCCAGTTCGTTTTGCCGGGCGTTTTCTTTGAGAATCCGTTTTATTACGTGAATGGCTCCCTTTGGACCGTACCGCTGGAAATCGCCTGCTATGTCTTGATGATAATTGCCATCCTCACCAGAATGACCGGCAAGTCGCTTTTGCTTTTCCTTATCGCCACGGCGTATCCCATCATATGGTTTCTATATATGCTGTTCTTTAATGAGTATGAAAGGGCCGGGGCCTCAGGTTATGTACTTAACCTGTTCTTTAACTATAGTGG